>JALLON010000301.1 GCA_027717925.1 Acidobacteria bacterium AH-259-G07
GTTCGGTCTGGGGGCCATGGAAAATGGGCGTTGTTCTCCCCCAGGCGCTCACTTGATCTCGACAGTCGCCCCAGCTTCTTCGAATTTCTCTTTGATACTCTCAGCCTCTTCTTTGTTCACGCCCTCCTTGACTGGCTTTGGAGCTGCTTCCACAAGATCTTTGGCTTCTTTGAGGCCCAAGCTGGTGATTTCCCGCACAGCCTTAATGACGTTAATTTTCTTGTCTCCGATCGCTGTCAAAATCACGCTGAATTCCGACTGCTCTTCAGCCGCTGCTGCCTCTCCCGCAGCTCCGGCGGCGGGAGCACCTGCCATCGCTAGCGGCAGCATAGCGGTGATCCCAAACTTTTCCTCTACATCCTTGACCAACTGGTTAATGTCCAGAATCGATGCTTCCTCAATCCAATTGAGCACATCTTCTCGAGTGATAGCCATGAGTAACCTCCCAATTCTATAATTGCTCTCGGCGCGTAGCGCCGGTCAGTTGTCAGCTGTCAGCTGTCAGTTGTTTGTGGTGGTCCACCGGTTAACGTTCCCTTCTTTTTCTCTTCGAGCTGCTTGAGGACTGCAGCCAGTCCTCTAAGCGGGGACTGCAGTGCCGCAGCCAGTCCTGTCAGGGGGGCATTCAACAGGAACGACAGCTTCGTGAGCAGCTCTGTCCGAGAGGGCATTTGAGCCAGACTTCCCACATCACTTGCCGAAATGGTTCTCCCCTCCACAACTCCGGCCTTGAAGGCCATTTCCGGATGGTGGCTCATAAACTCTTGGAGCACCTTTGCCAGTACCACCGGATCGCCTCCCGTGTAAGCGATGGCCGTTGGTCCCTGAAAATGCGCTTTCAGTGTCTCGAGTGACGTGTCCTCAATCGCCCGCAACGCTAATCGATTCTTGACAACTTGATAATTACTTCCAGCTTCGCAAATTTTGCGTCGCAGATCCGTCGCGTCCGAGACATTGATTCCCGTGAAATTGATCAACAAAACGCTCTCGTTCTCTCTGAACGTTTTGTTGAGCTTTTCAACTACACTTTCTTTCTCGACCCTCTTCATAATCTCAGTTGTCAGTCTTGAGTTCTGAGTTCTCAGTTCTCAGTTGTCAGCTGTCAGCTGTCAGTCACTTGGCTTCTACTTGCGCCAGGTCCAGCTTGATCCCGGGTCCCATTGTGGATGAGACGGAAACTCCTCGAAGATACCGGCCTTTGGCCGAAGCCGGCTTGGCGCGCATCACGGCTTCAATCAGACTGCGGGCGTTTTGAACCAGCTGATCACCCTTAAAAGAGACCTTTCCAAAGGGGGCATGGATAATGCCATTTTTGTCCACGCGAAACTCAACTTTACCAGCTTTGATTTCTTGAACCGCTCTGGCGACATCAAATGTCACTGTTCCCGCTTTTGGATTCGGCATCAATCCCCTAGGACCCAGTATCCTACCTAGCTTCCCAACGCTCCGCATCATATCTGGTGTGGCCACAACCGCCTCAAAGTCCATCCACCCACCCTGGATTTTCCCCACAAGGTCTTCACCTCCTGTAGACTCCGCACCCGCTTCTTCGGCCTCTTTCACTTTTTCTCCGGATGCAATCACACACACTCGAACCTCTTTGCCCAAACCGTTTGGAAGGACCACGGTCCCTCGGACCATCTGATCAGCGTGTCTGGGGTCCACCCCCAGCCGAAGTGAGAGCTCAAGCGTTTCGTCAAACTGAGCAAACTTGATCTCCTGAATGAGCTTGATCGCTTCCTCGAGGGTATAGTCTGGCCCTTGTACCTTAGCTTTAGCTTCTTGATACTTCTTTCCCGACATACAAAATCCTTTATTCCACGACTTCCAATCCCATGCTGCGAGCAGTTCCCAGAATAATCCGCTTGGCCGTTTCTAAGTTGTTGGCATTCAGGTCCGGCATTTTTCTCTTAGCGATATCTTCCACCTGTCTCATGCTGACCTGTGCCACTTTGATCTTATTGGGCTCTGCAGAACCCTTCGCGATTCCCGCTGCTCGCTTTAAAAGCACAGCCGCCGGCGGAGTTTTCGTAATAAAAGAGTAGCTTCTATCTGCATAGACCGTGATCACTGCTGGAATAATCAGTCCCTCTTGACTCTGCGTCTTGGCGTTGAAGGCCTTACAGAAATCCATGATATTGATCCCATGCTGACCCAGAGCAGGGCCAACCGGAGGAGCGGGTGTCGCCTTTCCAGCAGGAATTTGCAACTTAATCATACCGAGTACTTTTTTGGCCATTTATCCCTCAAACTTTCTCCACTTGAACGAATTCGAGCTCTACCGGAGTCGCTCGACCAAAGATTGTCACCATAACCTTCACCGTGTTCCGTTCCAGATTGACGTCCTCAACCACACCCGTAAAGTTGGAGAACGGCCCGTCGATGATCTTGACCATTTCCCCCCTTTCAAACATAAACTTTGGCTTTGGCTTCTCGTCGGCGGAAGAAACACGGTTGACAACCTGATTCACCTCTTCCTCCGTGAGCGGAGTCGGCTTGTTACCCTGACTCACAAATCCGGTGACCTTTGGCGTGTTTCGCACCAGGTGCCAGGTTTCGTCCGTCATTTCCATTTCCACTAGAATGTATCCGGGAAAGAAAAGTTTGGAGGTGACAACCTTCTTCCCACCTTTCATCTCCACAACATCTTCGGTGGGAATGAGGATCTGTCCAATCTTCTCCTGGAGTCCATACACCTGGACCCGGTTCATGAGGCTTTCCGCTACCTTCCGTTCAAAGCCGGAATAGGTATGGATGATGTACCATTTTTTCCCCTCTATCTGAGACGTATTGATCACTATTCCCCTCTGTTTTGTTACCGAAAGAATTGGAAGATTCGGCTCACCATGTTCCTCAGTAGCTGGTCAACCAGAAATAAGTAAAGACCAAAGAAGAAAACAGTAATGATCACCACCGTTGTCGTCCCATAGACTTCCTTCTTACTGGGCCATGTGACCTTCTTGAGCTCCGTTTTCACATCACCATAAAAGGTGATCAGGTTCTTGGGAGCGTCTCTTACCTTTTCTAACATAAGCAAAAAAAGTGGCAGGCCAGGAGGGATTCGAACCCCCAACATCCGGTTTTGGAGACCGGCGCTCTACCAATTGGAGCTACTGGCCTGTGAATTCAGGAGTCAGGAGACAGGAGTCAGGAGCCAGGAGATCCTGACTCCTGACTCCTATCTCCTGACTCCTGGCTCCTGACTCCTGACTCCTATTTCAGCTCCTTATGGACGGTGTGATGCCGACACCATTTGCAGTACTTCTTCAGCTCCAGCCGTCCGCTTTGGTTTTTCCTGTTTTTGGTAGAGCTGTAGTTTTTTCGTTTACATTCCGTACACTGGAAACTGATGATCT
>JALLON010000302.1 GCA_027717925.1 Acidobacteria bacterium AH-259-G07
TGATGGCCCACCTGCCCCCAGCCTCTCTAACTGACTACACCAAAAGCCCTATAAGCACTCGCTTTTCAGCCCTGTGTAGTCACCATTTGAGGGGGAGTCGGTAGGAGGTCAACCGAAGTTCTGAAAATTGATAACAGCGAAGTAGACGAAGAAGATGGCGAGGTAGGGCTGCTGCAAAGAGTAGGCCAGCAAGGCCATTACACCAGCCGTAACCACCGATACGATTGCCGCAATCCTGGCTCCCCTGTGCGGAGCAAGGCGCTGAAAGCCATGAAAGGCAATTTGTCCTCCATCCAGGGGGAAGATGGGCAGCAGATTGAGTAGGCCCCAAGCGATGTTGATCCAGAGGAAATGCGCGTACAGTTGCCTCAAGAACGGCGTGTTTGGAAATCCAGCTAGTGAATCGAAAGTGATCAGGACTGCTGCAAATAAGAATCCTGCACCTGGCCCACAAAAGAGCACCACAATTCTCTGCCAGGCTGGATCCGTAGATCGGGGATGGTATATCGCGAGTCCCCCAAAGCCATAGAGCACGATCCGTGGGGAGTGGCCAAACTGCCTGGCACTCTGAGCGTGTCCCATCTCATGGACGAGAATGGAGACGAAGACAGCTCCTACCCAGGAGGCAATCGCCACTGCATCTCCGAGGCCCCATCCCAGGAACACCACGATCGGCCAAAAGAACGGGTGGACTCGCACGGGAATGCCCCACAGGTGGAATCTTATGTCTGCTCGGGAGACGGTTGGCTCCATTAACACGTGGGGTATTCTCTACTCCTCAGGTAAAAGACGAAACTGATGCCGATGTTCTTACCCCCTAAAACCCCCACTACGCTGACTACATCCCTCTCAAAGCCAATAGACCTGGAGGTTTCGCTGTAGTCACCTCTTTGGCTGTGTGGTGGGTAGAATGGACCCAACTACTCTTCCAAACAGAGCAAAAGACGAAAGCGAAGAAAGCTACGGTGACCACCAAAAAGATGCCAATGTGCTAACCTTGCCTTGATTCCCCCTGCATCTGGCTTTCGGAGCGCGCCTTTCCGGTCATCAAATTCACCGGACTCCGGCTGGTCAAGTATTGGTCCTCCTTCCTCTGTTAGAGCCGAAGGCCTGTACGGTCTAACGATGACCTCCTACTTCAGGATGACCACGACATCCTCACCTACGATTCCGCTGCCATCATTCAGGCTGCCCGTGAGCTGCAAGACCACCACGTCGCCGTCGTTTACCTCTCCGATGGCTGCGAGCACCTGCTGCTTATCGAACTTCAGGGTAAGATCCTGCAAGCCATCAGGACCTAGGTCGGTGCAGTCAAAGAGATCCCCTTTTCCGATGAATGGCTCAAATGGTGTTGCCACATCCTCCAAGGATGAGCGCAGTGGGGCCACGCCCGCCAGACGCACGGATGCTGGGTCAACTTGAGTCACATCGAATGCGATGGTTCCGAGAATGACCACGGGAAGCAGGCCGCCGCTCTTCACATCCAGAGGGTTGGGGCAGCTCGGCGGTTTGATGTCGACGCCCACCTCGAGCGCCACCACCTCGACATCACAGAAGGAAAACTCCGATGTGTTGTTGTCCGGATCGGTCGCCGTGGCGGTCACCAGCTGTCCCAGTGGCACAAAAAAAATGGCCGTGAAGTTCGTGTTGCCACTGCCGTCAGTGGTCGCGGTGGTGGAGCCAAGGAAGGTTTCGCCCTCGCCAAACCCCGAGGGATCACAGGCACTGGTGGCAAAGAATTCGAGCCGGAACGTGGTGTTAGGGGTACTGTTGAGGGTCCCCTCGACCCCGCCAGTGGTGGCCGACGTTAGCTCAGGGAAGTTCTGCAAATTGTTCCCGCCAATGTCAGCATCACCGTTGTCGTTGGGTGTCACAATGGGAAATCCAGGAGGGGTCAGGTTGATGCCCAGAGCTCCGTTGGAAAAGATGGAGTTGGACAGGATGGCATTGCCTGTGGTGCTGACTCCCGAAACCAACACTCCTTGGAAGTTGAAAGCAACTATATTGCCTGCTTCGTCCGTTGTTCCCCCGATGAGGTTGTTGAAAGCGTCGTTACTGATGTTGACGCCAGCCGTGCGGTTCCCCAGAGCCAAGGTACCGGTGGCGTCGGTGCCAATGTAGTTGCCCTGCACGGCGTTATCCGTTGTGCCTACGGCGGCGATGTTGATACCTTCCTGGCCGTTGGCGGAGATGACATTGCCTGCGCCAGCAGCTGTGCCACCGATGGTGTTGTTGTTGGCGCCGTTACCTATGGCGACGCCAGTCCCGGCGTTTCCGAGAGCCATGGTCCCGGTGACGTCCGTACCTATGTAGTTGCCCTGCGCAACGTTCCCCGTCGATCTGTCGGTGATGACGAGGCCCCTGCCGTTGGCCGAGATGATATTGCGAGCCCCTGTCGTTGTCCCCCCAATGGTGTTGTTGGAGGACTCAGTGACGAACACGCCAAAGCTACGGTTGCCCAGCGCAACCTTGCCGGTTAGATCGGTCCCGATGAAGTTGCCCTGCACCCAGGTTCCTGTTGCACCGCTCTGGAGGATGACGCCGGCTAAATTGCCCGATATGACGTTGCGGGCTGCGGCTGTTGTCCCGCCTATGATGGTGTTGGGCGCGTTGCTGATGACTACGCCGCTGCTGGTACCCATTAGCGAAACCGTGCCGGTGACATCAGTCCCGACGAGGTTGCCCTGCACGACGTTGCCCGTCGCCGTGCCACCACCGATGTGAACACCCGCTCCGAAGTTGCCCGAGATGAGGTTGCGGGCGGCAGTGGCAGTACCTCCGATCGTGTTGTTCGAGGCGTTGACGACGACCACGCCAGCCCGGACCCCAGCAAGTTCCCGCCCATTTCCCTGTGCCACCGTCCCGGTCACGTCGGAGCCGATGAAGTTGCCTTCGATGACGTTACCGCCGTTGGTCTTGAGGACAATCCCGGGATTGGAGAAGCGATTGATCACCAGGCCCCGCACCGTGCTGTTGCCCGCCGTAATGGTGAGGCCGTTGACAGTTGGTCCACCCGCCAGGATGCCGTCCAGCTCGATCTTGAGCACGGTGTTGACGCCCATTCCTGGGCCGTTGGTGTTCGCGGTTGCCATGGGCTGCGTGTAGCCGTCAATGACCACGGGGCCGGTGATCTCCGGCAGGGCGGAGCCTGGCTGGATCGTGTGCGGCCCCGTGCCCGGGATGTTGAATTCAATCATGTCTGTGCCCGGATTGGCGTTGGCGGCGGCAATTGCTTCTCGCAAGGTGCACTCGGTAGCATCGCACACGCCGTCTCCGGGGTCGGCTGTCGAGTTGACGGTGAAAGCGGCCTGGGCCATAACTAATGGCGCTGCCCAGAAAAACAGCAATCGTC
>JALLON010000303.1 GCA_027717925.1 Acidobacteria bacterium AH-259-G07
GCGAAGTACACAGAGCCGCGACCGTCAGAGGGTATCGCAAAAGTCGGATCATGGCGAAGCGCGCAGAGCCGCGAATGTCCCGTTTTACTCCGCTCCTTCACGGTCGCGGCTCTGAACCCTTTTCCCGCCTGAAACATCCCTCTCTCTGGTCCGTATTCCAAGTAGCAGCGAGATGAAGGAGTGGTTTTCACCCCTCCGCATTTTGGAGGTGAACGATGTGTAGCTTGACTTCAACAAGGACGGGAGGGTCACTTTGGGCTTTACTTCTTTGCTTCTTATTGATCCTGCCCTGGTCGTCTATCTATTTGTGGGCTAGTTCTGAGCAGAGGACACTGAGTGAAGAGCAAAGAATCATTCATGTGCTCAATCGTTTAGGTTTCGGTCCTGGACCCGGAGATATTGAGAAGGTGAAAGCTGTGGGGATCGAGGCCTATATCGAGCAGCAGCTGCATCCGACGAGCATTCCAGATTTTGTGGTGGAAGGGAAGCTGGCCAAATTCAAAACCTTAACCATGACAACTGGAGAGCTGGCAGAAATGTATCCAACCCGGCAGCAGCCTCGACGGCAGAGACCAAGCGACCAAAGAAAAAGTGGAAAGCAAGGGGAGATGCAGAAGGAAACTTCTCCGGATCGCGCCATGCGTGAGCCCTCTATGGAGCCCTCTATGGGGACAGACACCGAAGCTGCAGACACCGAAGCAGCGAAGAAAATGCAAGAGGCCCGCAGAAAAGCTCAGATGGCTTTGCGGCAGATTCAAATCGAGCTTTCCCTGGCCAAACTTCTCCGCGCTGTTTACAGTGAGCGCCAGCTTCAGGAAGTCATGGTCGACTTCTGGATGAATCACTTTAATGTTTTCATCGCCAAAGGTCTCAATCGGATATTTACAACAGATTTTGAGCAGAACGTGATCCGTCCCCGAGCTTTAGGTAAGTTTGAAGATCTTTTGATAGCAACCGCCAAGAGTCCGGCTATGCTTTTCTATCTTGACAACTGGGTCAGTTCAGCTCCTGCCGAGGTTATGGAGAAGCGGGTTTCTGCACTGCGAAAACGTCTGGCAGCGCGTTTTCGTGACATGCAGAGGCGACGCCAGGGCGCTGCTCGTCCCAGAAGAGGAGGATCACGCCCAGAAGGTGAGCGAGGCGGTCGTGTCTTGAATGAAGAACAGCGCAGAATGAGGGAAATGATGTTGGCCTTGCGTCGAGCCAAAGGGCTTAATGAAAACTACGGGAGAGAATTGATGGAGCTGCACACCCTCGGGGTTGATGGAGGATATAGCCAGGAAGATGTAATTCAGGTCGCCAAGTGCTTAACAGGATGGACCATCACTCGCCCTCGGCAGCGGGGCGCCTTTCGTTTTGAGCCTCTCCTACACGAGAAGGGCGACAAAGTGGTGCTCGGTCAGACCATCAAAGCAGCGGGTATTGAGGAGGGCGAGCAGGTTATCAGGATCCTGGCCCAGCACCCTGCGACTGCGCGCTTCATTTCCACCAAACTGGTTCGGCGCTTTGTGGCGGACGACCCTCCGGAAGACTTGGTGAATGCGGCAAGCCGAACCTTCGAGCGGACCGGTGGAGACATCCGGGAGGTTTTAAGAACCATCTTTACTCATCCCCAATTCTTTTCCGAGCAAATCTACCAAGCCAAAGTCAAGAAACCCCTTGAATTAGTGGTCAGTTCCTTGCGTGCTGTGGGTGCGGAGGTCGAGCCGGAGCGCTATTTGCTGCGGGCATTGACTGAGATGGGAGAAGCGCTTTACCTCTGTCCGGAACCTACAGGCTACCCCGATGTGGCCTCTGCCTGGATCAACACCAACTCCTTGCTGAAGCGTCTGAATTTTGCCATAGCCCTGGCTGCAAATCGAATCCCACGGGTTCAGACGGATCTGGAAGCTGCTCAGCCGCTGTTCCAGAAGCTCGGACTTCCCGAGCCCGATCCTGGGCAGGGCGAACAGACCCGGTTGCTGCTAAGCAAAGCCAATCGACAAGACGCCCGCCCGGCTGGTGTCAAGCGGACCCCAATAACAAAGCAGGTGATCGCAGCAGCCTTTATGCTGGGTTCACCTCAATTTCAGAAAAGGTAGGGAGGTAAAAATGATTACCCGACGCATCTTTCTCAAGAATGGTGGACTTACCCTTGTAGGAATGGGAATGGTACCTACTTTTCTTTTGCGCACGGCGTTGGGTGCTCCAGGGGACAGCCGACGCAAGAAAATCCTCATCGCAGTCTTTCAACGGGGTGGAGTTGACGGGCTAAACACCGTTGTGCCTTTCGGTGAGAAGGAATATTACTCGAGACGCTCCACCATAGCCATTCCGGCCCCCAAATCTGGTCAGGAGTCTGCGCTGGACCTGAACGGCTTTTTTGGACTCCATCCCTCGCTGGAGCCTCTCCTGAGTCTTTACAAGAAGGGCGAATTGGCCATCATCCATGCTGCCGGATCCCCCAATTCCACGCGCTCTCACTTCGATGCTCAGGATTTCATGGAATCGGCAGCGCCCGGTGATAAGAAAGTCTCCGACGGATGGTTAAATCGCTATCTACAGCAGAATCCGGAGCCAAAACGGACCTCCTTTCGAGGCGTTGCAATGGGAACGAGGCTTCCTCGCTCCCTCAAGGGGAAGGCTGCAGCGATTGCATTGGCAAACATCAACGCTTTTGACCTGAATGCCGGTCGAGCCCGAAAGCAGGTCCGCTCCGCTTACCAGACGCTTTATGACCAGGATACGAACTCTCTTCTATCGGGTACCGCCCGGGAAATGTTTGAAGCAATTGATTTTCTCAAGAAAGCCGATCCCGGTCAGTATCAACCTGCAGCGGGAGTGGAGTATCCGCCAGGTCGCTTCGGCCAAAGCCTGAAGCAAGTTGTCCAACTGATCAAGGCTGACATCGGATTGGAAGTGGCCTTCGTTGATATCGGCGGATGGGATCACCACATCAACGAGGGAGGAATCAACGGACAGCTGAGCAACCGGCTGCGCGAGTTTGGTCAGGGCCTTGCGGCTCTCCACCGAGATTTGGATGATCAGATGGAAGATGTGGTGGTGCTCACCATGTCAGAATTTGGACGAACCGTTCACGAAAACGGTAACGCTGGCACCGATCATGGTCACGCCAACGTGATGTTTGTTCTGGGTGGGCCGGTCAAGGGAGCAAACGTATACGGAGATTGGCCCGGTCTGGCCCCAGAGCAGCTCTACGAGGGACGAGATCTGGCCTTGACAACAGACTTTCGCGATGTGTTCGCGGAAGCACTGGTTCGCCATCTGGGCTGTAAGAACGCCAACGCCATCTTTCCTAGTTTTACCGTGGACAAG
>JALLON010000304.1 GCA_027717925.1 Acidobacteria bacterium AH-259-G07
GAGTTAATCCATCCAAGCGAAGTAACTCGTTCACCCAACTCGTCCCAGGCAATCCGCATCTGAAAACGACTTCCCCCGATTGCCTGGGTCGTTCTTTTCGTAACACACAAATAAGTTTTAACGAGAGCTACAGAAGTGGCAATCGCCCGGCACCAGGAGGAACTGAAGAAAGCTGGTGAAGAGTATTGGCTTGACGGTCTTCTCAATGTCGTCGCAGTAGAAGGAGCTGTAATCCTGAAAGAACCCGACGCCTGCAGAACGTGCGCCCCACGGACGCCAACGGCTCAATCCCGATTCGCCGGCCACACGAGTGTAATAATTCACGCCTCAGTCGTACTCACTATCAGGAGGGCGCACTAAGGCGCACTCACTATTACACTAAAAAGGAGGACACACTGATGAGAAACACAATCAAGATTCTGGTCTTAGTGGCAGCAATGGTCGCTGCAACATCCCTATTACTTCCGGCCGAGGCCTATGCGCAGCACTACTACGGGCATGGTTATGGTTACGGACATGGTTATGGGCATGGTTTTGGTTATGGTTATGGTGGTTACGGCCCGTATGATTATGGGCCAAACCGGTATTCCAATGACGGAGCCGTTCGGATCGAAGTAGACCCAAAGAAATCCCGTGAGGAAATTCAAGTTTATGTGGACGAGGGGCACGCCGGTGTCGTCGATGACTTCGACGGGGCCTTTCAGAGGCTTTATCTCCCTCTGGGAAAACACGAAATAGAGATTAGACTTGACGGATATAAGACCATCCGGTTGGCCATTTTTGTCAGTCCCGGTAAAACCTACCACATTCGCGGGCAGATGGAGCCACTTGCCTAAATTAGGAAAACACCCAATTAGCGGGCGGCCGACCAGATGAAGGAGGAACGCCGCCGGAGCCCTCACGACAGCTCGCGTCATCGTGCCGAGTCTGGAGAGCCTCTCCCATGAGGAGGGGCTTTTCTCTCTCTGCTCGGTGATCGGGGATGTTTCACCCCGCATTCATCCACGGCAAGTGAAAAGAAGAATCAAGCCAAAGACGCTGATGGACTTCACCTTTGCCTTAAAGGTAACGATCCAGATCGGTTTGGCGTCGGGCACGTCGGATTACTGTGAAGATCATAAGGAACACTCATAAAGGCCTCGCTGCCACTGAACGACCGTCGATAAGGGAGGCGGCCACAGCTATCTCAACGTGAACAGCACACCCCCCTCTCCGTGTACAGCGATCAGATTCTGGATATGTTCCAGGAGCTTCTCCCTCCGCTTGAGCAAACCGTTGATCTCAAAGGGGTGCAAAAAGTCTTTGAGCCGCTCCCTCACAACCGCCTCATCCAGCTTCTTTAGTTTTTGCCACAGGTTTCGTTCACAATACCTGGTTTTTTCAGGGTGCAACAGCTCTTTCCAGCGTCGAAACGAGCGCGTGTGATCGATCATCCACAGTTTCTCATTGTGGTCGATCAGGATGTTGCCCTGGTTGCGATCCTCATTGTAGATCAAATTGTCAAACAGGTGGATCACTTGCCACTGCATTATCCAACGCCACTTATTCGTTGGTTGGATCTTATTTTTTTTGAAATCCTTAAGGGTCATTGCTTCCTCGATCCAGGTTTGCAAGGTGCCTTTTGTTTTGTTGATTTTGCGCTCCACCGTTGGCGGTACATTGTCCAATCCCAGCAACTTCCCGAGTTCGTAGGCCGCGCACTCGAAGATGGCATCGTCGCGGAAATAAAGCTTGATGCTGCCATCACCCAACCTCATTACGTTTCGCTCCACATGAACATCGCGGAAGACGGCGTGCATCCGGATCGCGTCTTTTTCCAATAAAACTTTCAGAGGGTTGTTGATCCCCTTCCCGACACGTCTTTTCGAGACCACTCGTGCTGTCCGCAGGAACTCTGTTGCTTGTTCATGCGTCCGAAAGGGAAGTGACTTCCCGTCAGGATCCAGCCACACTCGCGTGTTGGTGGCGGGGGTGGCGAATGATCCCTCACGCGCTAGATAGACTGCTTTGCCCTTGAGCAACTCTTCGCCCGTACCCAGCTCGCCAGCCACGGGGAGGGATGACATGGGGTCCAGCAATATCTTCCGCTGGTCCGTATAGATAGCCGTGAACCTCCCGTTCCGGATTTCCAGCGCCGAGGCTTGCCCCCCTTTGTAGAAGCTGGAGAGCATCCCGGTATCGATTAGGAACACCTTACCGCTGAAACGCATCTGGATGCCTTCCAGCTGGGTAGTGTGCCCTACCACGAAATGTTTGGCGCCGTACGCCTCCAGCAAACTGCCCAGGTGCTGTTCACCTTCCTCTTTCGGCCAAGTAGCAAAGCCCCGAAACCACAAGGGCCCGTCCGGGTGCATGATCAGCCAATTCCCCACATCCAAGAACTGATTCAAAATCTGGGTGTGCAGGCTGGGATCCTGTGCGGGCCACGGCTCCTCCACCGGCTCCGGCTTCTGTATCTCAACCTCGCCACGTGCCGCTGCCACCATCTCGTTCAAGGTAAAAAAGGGCAGAATCAGCCTCTGCTGCACCAAGTAGCGTTTGTATTCGTCAAAAGCCTGGATCTCTTTTTTGATCCGTTTATTGATTTCCTTTACGGTCAACGAGGCCAGTGTTGGGTGGATACCACCATGAAGAAAAATGGTGTCGCCGATCTGGGCCACAGCAGGACGTTTTTTCAACCAGCGTGCATATTTGCCCGTGGGACCGAAAGCCTTCCGGTACTCCACAAATCCCAAGGGGTGTTTTTCCATCCACTCCTTCTCCAGATCGGGCGTCCAAACGGGTGACGGTTGGTGAAGAGTCTTGGCACGAAGCTCAATTAGTTTCCTATATGCCCGGTAGGCGTCCCGTCGGCGCTTTTCAGATTTCTGGTCAGCAAAACTGGCATAGGCTTCAGCCGGCACATAGCGCAGATCGCCGATGAGGTTCATTACTTCGTGGTTGCCCAACAAGACCACAACACGCCCGCCTCTTTTTCGCGCATCTTTTTCCAAGGCCATTAGCAGGTCCATGATTTCGCGGGCCTTAGGGCCCCGATCCAGGAAATCACCGGTCTGTACCAGAGTTGTATTCCTCCCCACCCAACGGTGCCTGCTGTCGAGGATCCCGGCCTCTTGAAGGAGGGTGACGAAAGAATCGAAATCACCGTGAACATCGCCTACGGCGACCACGCGAGAGGACTTGCCCTGGGCGTTCAGCCAACCTGGCCCCAAGACCAGTAACGCTCCGAGGACAACTGCAAAAGCTTTAATGTGCCGAAGACCATGAAACCAACGCTTGCTCATCTTCAAAACGCTCGCTCCTTCA
>JALLON010000305.1 GCA_027717925.1 Acidobacteria bacterium AH-259-G07
CCCCGCGGCGGGTCGATTTTCTCTTTCCGAAAAACGCCTCAAGGCGCTGCTTGAAAATCTTTATCGCTGTGGAATTCGCGGTGAGGGTGTCTCTACTGTTTCTTCAACAGATCCTTCATTGTGGTTGAATCTGAAAGACAAAGATCTGCTAATTGTCTATGGAGGGGATGGAACACTTCATCAAGTAATCGGAGAAGCGGTGCGGTGGAAGGTTCCAGTCGCTCTTTTACCCGCCGGAACTGCTAATGTACTCGCTCGAGAATTGAACATTCCCAGAGATCCAGAGCGAGCTTTGAGGGTGGTAGTTGGTCGGAAAATACGCAAGATCCACCTGGGACAGGCAAATGGAAACTATTTTCACCTGATGGCGGGCATCGGGTTTGATGCCGACGTGGTTGCCAGAGTTAACGAGCGGATGAAGAGGGCTTGGGGTATCGGTGCTTATTGGGTGGCAACTGCCACGTCTCTTTTAAAATACCCCCTTCGGCCTTTTGAATTGAATTTAGATGGAGAGGTTTGTCAGGGCACCTTTGCAGTGGTTGGTAACGCTCGAGGCTACGGGGGGCAATTACTGATCACTCCACAGGCTAGCCTTTACGAGAACTGTTTAGACATATGCGTGTTTACGGGGAACAGACGATCCCGTTACCTGTCTTATCTCTTAGGAGCGCTCTCTGGAAGACACCTTCGATATCCTGACGTCATCTATCGAAAGATTCAGCACGTCGAGATTTCCGCTGATGATTCTATTCCCATTCAGATGGATGGTGAAATGGTCGGCTACGGTTCGATAAAGTTTTCCACCTTTGCTGAGGGGCTCGATCTCGTGGTACCTTAATCCGGCCTCGGCCCTCTTTCGCCAACGTACTCGATTTGGAGGACATCGAAATCTTCCCAAATGTCAGGGCTGTCAATGTTAATCCGGTTAATTTTCTCTGCCAGCATCTCGAAATCCATGCAATCGAGGGGCTGCAAGTGGAAACGCTCTCTTCCGAGGTCGATCAGAACTCGCGTCGCATCGGTGAAATCGTCGAATTTACCGACAAGGTTTAGGCCGATAAAACTATTCCCAAGGACTCTCAGATACCGCATGATGTAAGGTTCGCCGGGAACTCCGGTGTCCATCTCGAATTTTTCCACTCGAGCTTCTCTGCCCTTTTGGTTAACTATGTGAATTTGTGGAGGCCGGAACTCCCACTGGCCTCGTGAAAAGGTGATGATATTGAGGATGGGTACCAGCACCCCATCCGGATCCTGAACTATTTCCAAAGTCCAGATGTTCTGATCGTCGATGAAGACGTGACAAGGCGAGGATTTAGAAGCAGGCTTATCCTCCAGCTGTCCCAAGACCAACGTGGGGATGAGAAAGACAACGGAAGTGAATAATAATTTTTTCATTCTTCCTTCCATTTTACCCGAAATGAATTGCTTACGCCGTCAGCTTGTGACTATGCCTTTCTGCACATTATAGGGGCGACACCGGTGGTTCGTCCGAGCCATTGTGGCGGTATCTTCTGCTCGCCCCTACGATTTACAATTTCGGCTCGACCCCAGATGAATTTCCTCAAGAATTGCCCGGGCTGCTCTTACCGGATCAGGGGCTCGAATAATGGGTCGTCCTACGATTAGGTAGTCGGCTCCCTCTGCCAGGGCTTGAGAAGCGGTCATTGTCCGCACTTGATCGTCGCCGGCAGATGTACTTGACCGAATGCCCGGTGTGACAAATAGAAGTCCGTGCAAGCCGACCTGTCGGAATAGCCCCAGTTCGTGTGGAGAGGAGACGATGCCGTCCAGGGCTGCTCTCTGAGCGGATTTTGCCAGGCGCAAGACCTCTGCATCTATGGGATGCTCGATGCCCACAGAAGAAAGGGTTGTCTGATCCATGCTGGTCAAGATGGTGACACCCAAAAGTTTTGGGATCGGCCACCCCTCTCGCTGCGAGGACTCCTGGAGCGTCTCACGTGTTTGTCTCATCATCGCCTCTCCACCCAGGGTATGGAGAGTCATCATGTGCACCCCCAGGCGCGCCGCTTCCACAGCAGCCTGAGCGGCCGTATTCGGAATATCGTGAAGTTTGAGGTCGAGAAACACCTTAGTCTCTTCCTGAAGGATTTTCCGAATGACCGCTGGTCCTGCTGCTGTGAAAAGCTGTAGGCCGACCTTGAAGTACCCGGCGTGGTCCTTGAGTGCGCGGACCAGTTTGGTGGCTCTCTCCTGAGTGGGAACGTCAAGCGCCACAATAAGTCGCTCGTCCTTTGTATTGAATCGCATGGGTGTTGGGGGGAAACTAATAGTACAAGAACTGTCCTTCTCTGACTTCCAGTGTCCCTATGATCTCTTTGATATCACTGATGTTGTTTTCCTCGCAGTACCGGCGCAGCCCGCGGATCACTTTTACGCAAACTATTGGATCGAAATAGTTGGCCGTCCCGATCTGAACAGCCATGGCGCCGGCGACCATAAATTCGAGTGCGTCACGAGCAGAGGTAATGCCCCCAATTCCAACCACGGGAATGTCTACGGTCTGAGCGGCCTGATGAACTAGACGAACAGCCATAGGACGGATGGCAGGGCCCGAGAGGCCGCCGGTTACATTGGACAACATGGGCCGGCGTTTGTTGACATCGATCGACATGGCAAGAAAGGTATTCACCAGCGTTAAGGCATCCGCTCCAGCATCCTCACAGACTCGCGCAAAGACGGTGATGTCAGTGACATTCGGTGAAAGCTTCACCCACACTGGTTTATTAGAAA
Organism: Acidobacteria bacterium AH-259-G07; assembly: GCA_027717925.1. GTDB lineage: Bacteria > Acidobacteriota > UBA6911 > RPQK01 > JADFOI01 > JALLOL01. The sequence goes on from JALLON010000305.1 coordinate 2,755, forward strand.
TTTTCTTGACGGCTTCAACCACCTTGTAAGTCATGTCAGGATCGTGACCAAACTGTATGCCACCCTCCTTGATGTTGGGACAGGAAATATTCAGTTCGAGCGCACTTACCTTTTGGTGTGGATTGAGATCGCCTGCGATGGCCACGAATTCCTCAATTGTTTTTCCAAAGATATTGGCAATGATATGTGTGTCATAACGTTCCAGGGGAGGGAGTTTGTCCCTGATGAAGGATTTGACGCCCACATTTTCAAGACCAATAGCATTAAGCATACCAGCGGGAGTCTCAGTAATTCGGCCGGGAGGGTTACCGGGAAGCGGTTCCAGCGACAAGCCCTTTGTACAAAATCCTCCCAGTTCTGAGATATCGAAGAATCGTGTAAACTCCAGGCCGTAACCAAAAGTCCCTGAGGCCGCCAACACTGGGTTCCTGAAGTGCAATCCAGAAATGTCGACGGAAAGATCGACCGCAGTATCCATGGCTAAGTGCCTCGCTGTTCCTTGACCTCGCCACGCAAGCCCCATCAGTAAAGGTCGCCGTACTTGCG
>JALLON010000306.1 GCA_027717925.1 Acidobacteria bacterium AH-259-G07
CAACCGAACCGAGACGTGCAAGTAAACCTTGTTCCTTTGCGATGAACCCGTTGGATTGTTTCTTCGCATACAGACCGAATTGGACACGCCTGAAGGCAGCATGCTAGATTAGATTCGTAGCCTTGGCCATGTCCCGCAAAAAGAAGAAATCCAGTAAAGAGTTCCATCATAAGCTGCTGACAGTCGGCAAGTTTGCACTCCTTATCGGAGGTTTGATTGCCGTTGGACTCTCGAGCGCTTACATGGGAATGCGATTTGCCGTTCGCGGGTCAGAGGTTGAAGTTCCCTCCATCATTGGCAAACCACTGGAGCAGGCCACGGAGACACTCAAGAAGGTAGAGTTGAAGCTTGAGGTTTTGGGGGAGCGCTTTGACCCCGGAAATTGGTAAAGGCGCGGTCCTTTCGCAGCACCCCCAGCCGGGAAGACGCATTAAGGTCCAACGCAAAGTACAAGTCATTCTTAGCCTGGGAGAGAAAAGAAACCCTGTTCCAGATCTCACGGGTTCCACTCTGAGGGTAGCACGGCTGATGGCGTCCCAGTCGGGATTCGAACTAGGACACATTACTGAAATCTCAATCAGTGGAGTCCCAAAAGAGGAGATTGTCCAGCAATTCCCTCCACCGAACTCAAAAGAGATCTTAAGTCCGAAGATCGATGTTCTGGTGAGTAGAGGATCCTCGGCTCGCTATGTGATGCCTGACGTGACTGGTCAGGGTTTGAATAAGGTGCTTCTTTTGTTTGAGAGAAATGGTTTCAAATTAGGTAAGATTCAGTACCGGTACTATCCAAATGTTTCCAGGGGCACGGTGGTGAAGCAATTCCCGGAGCCCGGGTACAGTTTAACGGACGAAAACTCCATTAATCTCGAAATAGCTCGCTGATGGCTTTGATCGCCCCATCGATACTTGCCGCAAACTTCGTTAACCTGGAGCGGGATGTTCGGGCAATGGAAGAGGCCGGCGCCCAGATTCTCCACGTTGACGTAATGGATGGACATTTCGCACCCAATCTGACGATCGGTCTTCCCGTGATTAAAGGGCTCAAGGGTTGTACGAGTCTCCTGCTCGATGTTCACTTGATGATATCTAATCCTGAGCAGACGGCCGAAGCTTACATTGATGCCGGAGCCGACTATCTCAGTGTTCACTATGAAACAGTTAACCATCTCGACCGTCTGGTAGAGAGAATACGTGAGCAAGGCGCTCAGCCAGGTGTCGTTTTGAATCCACATACACCTGTGCTAGTCTTAGAGGAGATTTTGGCGAAATGTCACCATGTATTAGTGATGTCGGTGAATCCCGGATTCGGAGGTCAAAAATTCATTGTCACTAGCTTTCAAAAAGTGAGAAAATTGAAGTCTCTGATTGATTCGCAAGACTTGAATGTGAAAATCGAGATCGATGGAGGGATAGACCTCCACAACACGGAAGAAGCGGTACGATCCGGCGTGGACATTGTGGTTGCCGGATCGGCGATCTTCCATGCGGAAAGACCGAAGGAAGTCTTGCTTCAGATGCAGCGGATTGCCGATGAAGCTGCAATATTGAAAAAGGATGATGCGATTTCTTTGTAGATTGACAGTTCTGGGTGTGGCTGCGTTGCTGCTCTCCTCCTGCGGGCAAAAGAGTGCCGGTTTGCAGGAAGGCGCTGTTGCACCTGATAAAACGCTGTTTGAGAACGGCATGGAATATCTTGAGAAAAGCCACTTCATCAAAGCCAGGCTGGCTTTTCAGACTCTGATTAACACTTACCCTGACAGCGAATACACGCCTGTCGCCTTTTTGTCCATGGCGGACTCTTACTATGAAGAGGGAGGAACGGAAAACCTGCTGCAAGCAGAATCGCAGTACAAGGACTTCATTATCTTTTATCCAACACATGAGATGGCGGATGATTCACAAATGAAAATTGCTGCCATCAATGTGAGATTAATGAGAGCTCCTGATCGGGACGCGACTTATGCAAGGAAAGCAGAGGCGGAGCTAAAGAAGTTCTTAGGTGAATTCCCCGACAGCGAGCTGGCGCCGACTGCTGAGGAGTTCCTGCGAGAGGTTCAACAAAATCTCGCCATAGGAGTTGATGGAGTTGCTGATTTCTATTTCAGGAAGAGGTCCTATCTGGCCTCCGAAAGCCGCTATAAGGAAGTGTTAGAAAAGTATCCCGACTACCGCAAACTAGACGAGACTTTGTATCGCTTGGGTGAGTCTCTAGAGAACCTGGGTCGGGCTCAGGAAGCTTCCGCCTACTACGCCCGTTTGGTTTCCGAGTATCCGTTCAGCGGCTTAGCTGAAGATGCGGAAGAGAGGTTAGTCTTACTTGAAAAGCCCGTGCCACCCGTGGATCCTGTTAAGGCTGCTAGAAATGAGGCCAATCGGAAAACTGATGACGGATTCTCCATCTTAGATCCCATCCGTGGAGTCTGGGGGGTTTTTACTGGTCGTGAGGATCCTTACGAAGTGGCACGCCGACGCGCCGAAGCACGTAAGGCTCAGGAGCAGGAGACTCACAACAGGGATTCTCAATCGAACGGCGAAAACGAACACCGTTAGTGTCGTTATGCCCCACCTCGTCTTAGCGGACGACAGCCCGGCAATCCAAAAAATTATTGAGCTTTCCTTTGCTGACGAAGAGATCGAAATCCATTGCTTTGCTGACAGTAAATCCGCACTGGAGTATGTGAATACCCACTCCGCTGATGTGCTTTTGGCAGATATATCGCTGCCTGGCCTCGACGGCTATGAACTGTGCCGAGTCATTAGGCAAAATCCTTCCACAGCCCGTATTCCAGTGGTTCTGCTGGTCGGGGCGCTTCAGCGCTTTGATGTCGAGCGCGCCGAGCAGGTCGGCTACAACTTCCAACTGACCAAGCCCTTGGGAAGCTCACAGTTGGTTGATCTGATCAAGAATTTGTTGGATGCCTCGACTTCACCTCCGGCCCTTTTTTCTTTGACCCCTTCCCAATGTAGGGCCATTCCTCCAGCTTATGCTCGGGAGTTCAGTCCTCCTGTTGAGTCTAAGCCGGCCATCGAGGATGATGCATTGTCCTCATCAGAAGTCTCTGTGAGCGACGATGAAATCAATCTACTGGAGAGCAGATTGCTGGAACGTCTGCAGCAAGAGTTGCGACGGATCCTGCCCGAAGTGGCCCGGGACGTGATCAAAGGGCGCTGAGGGTGATTCTGTTATAATCCGGCAGTCTCAGGTGGGTGCTACGTGTAAGGGTGACTGGCCCACGGATCACACGCAATCAGCGCAGATCACACGGACCCTGTGGGCGTGTGAAGCCGA
>JALLON010000307.1 GCA_027717925.1 Acidobacteria bacterium AH-259-G07
TACGTCCTTCAGAACAAGGTTGGGGCCAACCCCCTCCCGAAGGGGAAGGTAGTGAGGATGAGCCTGTCCAGAACGTTCGGTTCGAGCTGACGGACAAAAGTATCGATTTCCTGGGTTACAAGACGTTACGCGAATTGATGGGTTCATTGGGTCGAAGCAGTTTCGGTCGTCATGAAACAAACGAGCTCTCCACAGGGGTGCAATCAGACGCCCACAGCCGAGCTTACGAGTTTGGCGATACACTCAATTTGGATATCAGTGCCACTCTGCTCAATGCGGTCAAGCGGGAAGGACTGGGGGTTCCAATCAATCTCGAATACAAGGACCTGATGGTCTACCAAACTGACTATCACAGTTCCTGTGCAACCGTCTTGATGTTGGACTGCAGCCACAGCATGATTCTCTATGGGGAGGACCGCTTTACACCTGCAAAAAAGGTGGCTTTAGCACTCGCTCATCTCATCCGCACCCAGTACCCAGGAGATTCTCTCCAGGTGGTGCTTTTCCACGATTCCTCGGAGGAGATCCCTTTGTCCAAGCTTGCCTCCGTCACAGTGGGTCCTTACCATACCAATACCTGTGAGGGGCTGCGCCTATCCCGGCGCATTCTGGCAAATCAGAAGAAAGATATGCGTCAGATCATCATGATCACGGACGGGAAACCTTCAGCTATCACGCTGCCCAATGGCCGGATTTACAAAAATTCCTTTGGGCTGGATCCCATGATCTTGCAGGAAACCTATAGGCAAGTGTCTTACTGCCGAAAAGAGGGTATTCTCATCAATACTTTTATGCTGGCCAGGGACTATTACCTCGTGGGGTTCGTCAAGAAAGTTTCGCAAATCTGCCGTGGAAAAGCCTATTTCACCACCACCTTAAACCTTGCCAGCTATATTTTGATGGATTTCATGACCAAAAAGACCAGAACGGTACATTGATGGTCCCATCGGCTTACGAAAATTTTTTCCGCGGGAAACTGTAGTGGCCGCTCTGTGAGCGGCGCAAATTCCCTTTGCTGGTCCGTTCACAGAACGGACACTACAAGTTCTCAGCCTTTAGTTAGTCCCTCTGCAACCCATCAAAAGTGATAAGATTTTTGCAAGCATGAATGAAAAGATGTCTGGGCAGGAAAAGCCCGAAGAGGGAACTATTGAATCGCTCCTGGAGCCAAAGAGCGAGCAGCTACCTCCCAAGGAACAGGCCAAGCTTGCCAAGCTCGATCCCCTGCGCAGGTATTTGCTGGAAATCAGCAGATTTGAGCCCCTCACTGCGGAGGAAGAGCATAGATTGGCTGTTTTGTACCGCGAGCACAATGACCAGCAGGCGGCCTACCGCCTTGTCACCTCCAATCTTCAGCTGGTGGTCAAAATAGCGAGGCTTTACAACCGGGTTCACAGCAATGTGATGGACCTCGTCCAGGAAGGTAACATCGGTTTGATGGAGGCTGTGAAGCGCTTTGACCCCTACCGGGGCACGCGGCTGCCCACTTATGCTGCCTGGTGGATCAAGGCTTACATCATCAAGTTTATCCTGGACAACTTCCGAATCGTGCGAATAGGGACCACGAACGAACGACGAAAACTCCTTTTTAACCTACGCAAGGAGAAGGAGAAGCTTCGCCTACAGGGGATCGAACCCACTTCCGCTTTAATTGCCAAACGGTTGAACGTCAGCCCCGAAGACGTACGGGAAGTAGAAAAGAATCTCGAATCCACTGATTTGAGCCTGGACGCTTATGTCAATAAGAACGAGTCCTTTCGATACATTGACACTTTGAAGGCCACCGAGGAGCTCATCGACGAAAAGCTTGCCCGTGGAGAGCTTAAAAAGTTGTTTCGCGAAACAATCCAAGAGTTTTCTGAAGGTTTGAGCGAACGGGAAAAGGTGATCTTGTATGATCGCTTGATCGCTGAAGACTCGAAGACTTTACAGGAAATTGCTGATCAATTCGGGGTCACTCGGGAGGCCATCCGACTGAACCAGAAGTCGCTCTTCACGAAGATCAAAGGGCACATGCAAGAAGCCTTCAAGAGCGTGACTGATGTAGAATTTGGTCTGATTAGCTGAGAATCCAGAATTCAGAATCCAGAATCCAGAATCCAGAAGTCTCCAGAAGTAGCTGACGGGTTGACCGCTGACCAGAGGCACTGACCTCCTGACCCGCTGATTCCCTGACGGCTGACCCCCGTGACCGCTCGCCAACGAATGCAGCGCGGCTTCTGGATTCTGAATTCTGAATTCTGAATTCTTTTATAGGATCAGCATCGCATCCCCATAACTGTAGAAACGATATTTCTCCCGAATCGCCTCCCGGTAGCACTTATCGATCAGATCCTTTCCAGCAAAGGCGGATACCAGAAGGAGAAGGGTCGTTTTGGGGAGATGAAAGTTGGTAATAAGGCCTGTGATCACTCTGAAATCGAATCCCGAATAGATAAAAAGATCGGTCCAGCCTTGATCAGGCACAATTTGCTGATGCTTCGAAAAGACGTGCTCCAGGGCGCGCGTAGTGGTTGTTCCGACCGCAATAATGCGGCCGCTTTTCTTTAATTGTTGTGCAATTCGTGTGGCCACTTCTGAGCTGACTTCGTAGTATTCAGCATCCATCTGGTGCTGCTTGACCCTCTCCACTGAAAGCGGTTTGAAGGTTGCATAGCCTACGTGCAACGTGATCTCGCAGTGAGGTATCTGTTCCAACAACTGGTGTGTAAAGTGCAAACCAGCTGTTGGGGCTGCGACCGATCCGGAGACGCGGGCGAAAACCGTTTGATAGCGTTCACGGTCTTCTCTGGTTGGCTCACGATCGATATAGGGTGGAAGAGGGGTTGTACCCAGTTTTTGGATCCAGTCCCAAAATTCCCCAGAATATCTGAAGTTAAGCCGGCGCACTGCTGAAGGAGGGCTTTGTAGGACCTCCGCTTCGAACTGGTCTGAGCGGAAAACCAATCGACTGCCAGGCTTAGCCTTTTTTCCGGGCCTGATGAGAGTCTCCCACACATCGTCATCAAGGTGACGAAGCAAGAGGACCTCGATCTCTTCTCGACGTCCCTCTCTATGGGCATGCAAGCGAGCCGGAATCACCCGGCTATCATTCAGGACGAGCAGATCCTCCGAGGACACAAAGCGGGCTAGATCTCGAAACTGACAGTGTTGAAGGCTTTGGGACTTTCGGTCGACCACCATCAGGCGGGACTCATCGCGCTTTTCACTCGGATGCTGGGCTACCAACTCGGGAGGCAGCTCATAGTCAAAGTCAGAGATTCTCACAGAAATATTCTA
>JALLON010000308.1 GCA_027717925.1 Acidobacteria bacterium AH-259-G07
ATAAGTTCTTTCATTTCAAGTTCCAACAAGACTTCGTTCAATTCAGAGAGATGGAGCGCGGACCGGTTCAGGAGCCCATCAAAATGAGTGGGTGCATCCGTCGATAAGAGCTTCAAAACCGCTTCTTCAGCCCGCGTCAACGGCTCTCTAGAATGGGGCGGCGATTCGGGCATCTCGCGAATCAGCAAATCTAAGACGTAGGGCGGTAATTCTTCCAGGATATCTTGGCTGTCCACAACAATCTTGGCACCCTGCTTGATCAGGTAGTTTGGACCATAGCTTCCAGGGCTGGTGATGTTTCCAGGGACCGCCCACAGTTCACGATTGTGCTCCAATGTCAGCCGGGCCGTAATCAGTGAGCCCGAAAACTCTGATGCTTCGGTAATCACCGTACCGTAGCACAGACCACTGATAACCCGGTTGCGAATTGGGAAATTTTGGGGCGCCGGAAAACTACCGCAGGGAAACTCACTAATTACGCATCCATCCCGACAAATCCGCTGGTACAACCGGCGGTTTTCCCTTGGGTATATGACGTCAACGCCGTTTCCCAAAACGGCCACGGTTGCCCCTCCCCCATCCAGAGCCCCAATGTGGGCCTGAGAATCAATTCCTCGGGCCAAACCACTCACGATGCACAATCCCATCGAAGAGAGTTTCCGCGTGATCTTTTGAGTCACCTCTTTTCCATACACCGAGCAGCGGCGCGAACCCACCACGGCAATCGAAGGATGGCGAAGAGCCGCAAGGTTTCCCAGACAGTAGAGAACCAGCGGCGGATCGAAAATTTGCTTGAGTAGGTGTGGGTACTCGTCATCGAAAATCGACAAGAGACGGATTCCTTTCTCATTGGCCTGCTGAATGGCTTTTTCTGCAGCTCGCAGTGCACACGCGCTGGAGATGAAGGCTCGGGCTTCCCTAGAGACTTGAAACCGAGCGAGTTCAGCCGGAGAAAGCTTGAGCAATTCCATGGGTGACCCGCACTCTTGAATGAGCTGGTGAAGCCGGGACGTGCCCAAACCTGGAACCAGGCTCAGCGCCAGACAGCTGAATACTTGTTCGTTCATCCTTCCTCTACAACGTTCGAGCCGGAAAAACTACGACTGCAACTGACAGTTGTCAGTTGTTGTCTGCTATCATCCCACCACCGGGGCCGCTATGAAACTGAGAGTGTCCTTCATCGAGTATCTGAATTCTGTGCCCTTGGGATGGGGATTTCTAAACGGCCCCTACCAGGACGTCTTTGAAATCCTCTTTGATGTCCCTTCGGAATGCGCAAGACGTCTTTCGACTGGGGAGGCCGATATCGGATTGATCCCGGTAATCGAATATCAGAGGATCCCGGATTTGCTGGTCCTACCTGACATCGCCGTTGCCTCCAAGCGACAGGTGAAAAGCGTTTTGTTCGTCAGTAAAGTGCCTCTCACACAAGTGTCCAGCGTGGCGGTCGATTCCTCAAGCCGCACCTCTGTGGCTCTTCTTAAGATCCTTCTTCACAAGTTCTACGGTCGACATTCGGTGACCTATCATCAGGAGTCTCCAGATGCGGAGAAAATGCTGGAACACGACGACGCTGCCCTGGTCATTGGAAATCCAGCTTTGAAAGTTTCGCGCAGCACTTTCTTTATCTATGATCTGGCAAGTGAATGGCATCGCTTTACGGGTTTACCCTTCGTCTTTGCTTTTTGGGCCCTTCGTTCAGGAGTCAATCTTGGAGAGAAAGCTCAAGTTTTCTATCTATCCCGGGAACAAGGGCTGAAGGAAATTGATTCGATTGCTCGAGTCTACTCGGAAAAGCTCGGGGTTCCGGCTGCAGAAATACGCAAGTACATAACGGAAAATCTCAACTATTCGTTGGACGACTCTAATCTGCGGGGCCTGCAAACCTTCTTTGAGCTAGCCGCTGAACTGGAACTCATTCCCTTTGCCAGACCACTGCAGTTTTACGCAGCTGATCAGCTCTGCGGCGCTACACGCCGAAGGAGCCAGGAGTCAGGAGCCAAGTAGGGGCGAGCCGGTGGCTCGCCCGAGCCGAACATTAGACGAGAACCCAACGGTTCGCCCCTACCTGAAACCTGAAACCTATAATGACGGCATGGGGAACAATCTAGATGGCTTCCGTAAAATCCGGCCTGGAAGTCTTCCTTGAAGAGCAGCTCGACCTGATCAAGGGCAAGCGGGTCGGTATCATCGTCAACCCTAGCTCAGTAAGCTCCCAACTGGAACACACGCTCGATCTTCTCTTCAATGATCCTGAAATTGAGTTAACCACCATCCTGGGGCCTCAACACGGCGTTCGGGGAGAAACACAGGACAACATGATTGAATGGGAAGATTACCGAGACCCGATGACCCAACTTCCTATCTACAGTCTCTACGGCAACAGAAGAAGCCCGGGTGAAAGGATGCTGGCCAATGTCGATACGGTCATTTTTGATCTTCAGGATGTCGGCGCCCGCTACTACACTTTTATTTACACCATGGCTCTGGCCATGAAGAGCTGCCGCGAGCGGGGTAAATCATTCATTGTTCTGGATCGTCCCAACCCGATTAACGGGATCGATGTGGAAGGAACCGTTCTCGATCCGAACTTCAGCTCATTCGTCGGGCTCTATCCTCTGGCTGTTCGCCACGGTATGACAGTGGGAGAACTGGCGCTTTATTTCAACCAGGAGTTCCATATTAATTGCGAACTTCAAGTCGTAAAAATGAGTGGATGGAAAAGAGAGATGTTTTTCGAAGACACCGCTCTGCCCTGGGTACTTCCGTCTCCCAATATCCCCACGGTTGATACATCAATTGTTTATCCCGGGATGTGCCTGCTCGAGGGAACGAACATATCCGAAGGGAGAGGGACCAGCCGGCCCTTTGAGTTCAGCGGCGCCCCCTGGGTTGAACCCCATGAAATGGTGAGACGCTTGAGCCAGATGGATCTCCCCGGCACCGTCTTTCGCCCTCTCTACTTTGTCCCGACTTTTCACAAATGGTCCAAACAGATGGTTGGAGGAGTCCAAATTCACGTCCTGAATCGTAAAGTATTCCGACCCTTTCGGACTGGGCTGGCCCTGCTGAAAGTTTATCGAGAAATGGGAGAAGATCACTTCCAATGGAAGGCGCCACCTTACGAGTATGAACATGAAAAGCTCCCCTTTGACATCCTTTGTGGAACCGACCAGGTGCGAAAGCAAATCGAAGCAGGTGCCAGTCTGGAGGAATTGGAGGAGTCATGGGCAAGTGAGCTTGAAAAGTTTGGGGAGATTCG
>JALLON010000309.1 GCA_027717925.1 Acidobacteria bacterium AH-259-G07
GCAACAATGGTCAAAACATAAAGAAGATAGTTCTTACCTGTCCGCATCCGCATCGCTTTACCAAGGGGAATCATTAGATAGAAAACAGTGTCGAAAAACACCGGAATTCCAAGCAGGAATCCACTGCCAAGGAAAGCAAACGGTGCTCGGTGCTCACCCAATAAATTCAGAGTTGAGCGGACAATGCGATCCGCCGACCCGCTCTTTAGCAAACAGGTCCCGATGATCGAGGCCATCGCAATGATGATGCCGATCTGACCGCAGGTCCTGCCAAAGCCCTGCGCTACGCGCTCCCCAATTGTCGCTTCTGACAACTGCTTGGCCGCGATGGCACTTATTCCTTTTTCGAGGGCGAACTGCTCGATGGCTCCAGGCGGGGTCAGCACAGAGACGACCAATGCCCCCAGCAGCAGGGCCAAGAAGGCGTGCAGACGCAGCAAGAGCACCCCGCCTACTACCACAATCATTCCAGTCAGAAGGATCCAAAGGGGATGCACGTCCGCTGATTTTCCGTCTTGAGAGCTGAAAGGTCAACGACTATCTTCGTTCTGAGAACGGGCGCTCCGAGACGGGGCGCTACCCGACAGAGCCGTGACCGTGAGAGGGTGTCGCAAAAGTGTTCTCAAAAACAGTGAGAATGTAGCGGCCGCTCTCAGAGCGGCTTAGATCGACCTCTCGGGTGCGCTTGGTCCGTTCACAGAACGGACGCTACAACTCTTGCGGCACTTTCTTCCGGGAAGGGCCTAGACCTTGTTGGGAACGACGAAGGGTTTACGGTAATCGCGAGAGAGCATCGCGTTGGCTTCCTCGTCGTTCGCAAAACGCTCGCTCTTGGGGTCAAACTCCAGGGAGCGTCCGAGACGATAAGAAATGTTGGCCAGATGGCACAGGACGGCGCTCTTATGACCCTCCTCGATATCGCAGTTTAAGCCACTTGCATCTTGTGCTCTCACTGCATCAATGAAATTCTGGTGATGATTTCCTTCGGCCTTGGCATGTGGACCGGGTTCTCTTTTGCGGCCATAAAAAACCCGCCAGCTGGAGTAACTGTCGATCACCATGTAACCTTCCGAGCCATAGAAAATTATGCCAACCGTGTTGTCGGCACCCTCACCGATTCCACCTTCGTGATTGGTAATCCAGTGACGAACCTCAAATTGCAAAAGCTTTCTCTTCGTAGGACCACTGGCCTGAGGGTATTCAAACTGGGTGTGCAGAACGTTAGGCGTCTCTTGGTCGTCGTCGAACATGACGTGGCCCCCCATGGAGCACAATTTCACCGGGTGGACATCCAGGCCCAAGCCCCAGCGAGCCACGTCCATCTGGTGCACACCTTGGTTTCCAATATCGCCGTTGCCATAGTCCCAGTGCCAGTGCCAGTTGTAATGAAAGCGATTTTTTGTGAACGGGCGTTTGGGCGCAGGACCCAGCCAGATATCATAGTGAACGCCTGCCGGGATCGGTTCTTCAGCGGTGCGTCCAATGGTATCCCGCCACTTGTAGCAGAGCCCTTTGGCCATGTATACATCACCAAGCTGTCCGGACTGCAGAAACTTCACTGCTGCCTGCACCGCAATCGAGCTGCGGATCTGATGACCGACCTGAACCACCCGCTTGTATTTGCGGGCCGCCTCGATCATCTTGCGGCCTTCCCAGATGTTATAAGAGGCGGGCTTCTCCACATAGACGTCCTTGCCGGCCTGGCAGGCCCAGATCGTTCCCAATGCGTGCCAGTGATTCGGTGTGGCAAAACTGACAGCGTCGATGCTGGGATCTTCCAGGAGCTTGCGAATGTCGGTGTAGGTCTTGGGTTTCCGCCAGTCCTGTTCCTTAAAATCTTTCAGCCGGTCGGCGAGTACCCGTTCGTCGATGTCACAGAGAGCGACCACCTCAACTCCTGGGAGTTTCTGGAAGTTTCGCAGATGCGATCGTCCCTGCCCGCGGAGGCCGACACAGGCTACCTGTACCCTATTGTTGGCTCCCGCCCAGGTATTTGGGCCCATTAAGATGGGGACCACCGCCGTGGTGGCAGCAGAACGTTTGACAAACTCACGTCGATTAATTTTACTCATAACAAAACTCCTTGGCTTTACAATCTGTAGATTGACCTCTGTATTGTACTCTGCCAAATAATAGAATCAAATGTTATCTCTATATCTTATCCGGTCAAGCCCACTTCCCAATTCCTCCACTCGCTGGTTTAATGGGGGGAGTTTAGCGTATTGTACGTAGAACCTTTCGAGGAAGAGGCGTTGTCATGATCATTGCAGACTTGAATCAAATCAAGGGCCGTACTTACCCAGCAAGGCGCAGGACACAAAACCTGGTGGGAGGGGTATCACCTATTCAGGCCCAGAACTTTTGCATAGGCCACGTCATCTTGGAGCCAAAGGGAGGACAGGTGCCCTGGCATAACCAGGAACAGGAGGAAATCTATCTGGTGTTAGAAGGAACCGGCGAGATGTGCTTGGGAGAGGAGTGCCGGATCATCCAAGCCGGGCAGGCAGTTTTCATCCCTCCCGCGGTTTATCATCAGCTCACTAACGTCGGCGATCAACCGCTGAAAATGATTTACTGCTACGGGCCAGCTGGTGATGTGGCCCATTGGCGCCAGGAATTGGAAGGAACACTGCCTCAAGCAGGTGTCGATGTGCCTCCGTTGCCGGAAGGAGCCCAACCTCAGCACACGGAGGGGAGAAAGAACAATAGAACAATGGAAGGGCAAAGCAAGGGCACCACAGCACTCCAGCACGAAAGCACGAAAGCACGAAACAAGACAGATGGCGAGTGTTAAAACACACGAAATCGGAATCATTCTCAATGGGGTGACCGGCCGGATGGGAACGAACCAGCATCTCATTCGCTCAATCCTGGCAATTATGAAGCAGGGAGGCCTCAAGATCAGCGACGAGGAATTGATCATGCCCAATCCCGTCCTGGTGGGACGCAACTCCGACAAGTTGGGGAAGTTGGCCGCGCGCTTCGGCCTGGACAGATGGACGACCAATCTGGAGGAGGCTCTGGCTGATCCGAACAACCTAATTTACTTCGATTCACAGACAACCAAGCTCCGCGCTGCCAGCGTCAAGAAAGCGATCGCAGCGGGAAAACACATTTACTGCGAGAAACCGACTGCGCTCACTACCGAAGAAGCCTATGAGCTCTATGCTCTTGCCCAGGAGGCGAAAATCAAACATGGAGTTGTGCAGGATAAGCTCTGGCTGCCGGGTCTTCAGAAGTTGAAAGCCCTCAGGGACACCG
>JALLON010000031.1 GCA_027717925.1 Acidobacteria bacterium AH-259-G07
GCTCGCGGAAGCCCGGCGCCGGATCAGAAGAACCCGCACAGTGGGGGTCAGAGCGTGAAAATCCAATTCTTGGCAAAAAATTGGATTTCCAACGCTCTGACCCCCTCTTTTGCCCAATCACACTCAGAATAATTTCTTCCACCTTCAACCAGACATCCGGATCAAAATCCATCTTGGTGTGAGCCGTGCGAAAAATCCTCTTAAACCACGAAACCTGGGAAAGATCAATGTCCTTATTCCGGTAGTCGAACTCAAAATTCCCTATGATTTGAGTTTTCTGGGGATCTTCTGAACGGATTTGTGACTCACCTCGAATGATCAGTCCATTCCTTTGAAAAAGGTTCGCCGCAAGTGAGACGTTTGAGGGAACTACCTCATCGCCGATTCCCACGCTGTCGATTTGGATCGTTAATACAACGGGAACATCCCTCTTCTGCAACTGCCTGGCCAACTTAATGACTGCGGCTCCTCCAAAGCTCTGACCATACAAGATCAAACGTGCTGTCGATCGTTCTTCCTCATCCAGCTTGTCATCCTGATTCCGATCAAAAGCGTTAAGGATCAGTTCAATGGCCAGTTGCCGTTTCTTGTTCTCCACGGTTTCCACATGAACTCCTGGAAGATTCATGGACCGGAGCTTCAATGCGAGTTTTCGAACACCACGCTTTTCGTTGTCCCAGGGCTCACGTCCTCCCATAAAACCAAGAATCAGAAAGTTCTTCTGTGGCAATGGCGTCTTGGTGATAAAGTGATAGTAGCGCTGTCCGTGAAAGAAGAGACAGCCCATCTGAATGCCTAGAAGCATGACGACCGCTTTCGGAACTACACACATAATCAGTTAAAGTTCTCATTTTACCTCTCATCCACGAGAGATGGTGCATCGGGACCTAAAAGCAGGTAAGATCATGCTCATCAAATCGGCTGTGAAGTTGTTAAACCAACGGAGCAAAGTGCTGTTTTACACATGTTAACAGATCAGTTGTTAAATTAAAACGTCAGGAGGCAAGTCTAATGAAACACGCGACGAGAACGGCGCCACAGAAAACGGCGTCGGTGCCCGAGGAAGTGAAAACAAAGGACGATCACGCTGAGAAGGGGGATACTGCCAAATATGTTTACCTATTCGGTGAAGTTGAACAAGTCGAGGAGAAAGTTGGTAGGGACTGGCAGCAAGTACGTGCCTTGCTGGGTGGCAAGGGCGCTAATCTGGCGGATATGACCCGCATTGGCGTGCCGGTTCCACCCGGCTTTACCGTGACCACTGAGGCATGCATCGCCTATTTGTCCACGGGCGGGAAATTCGCCGAGGATGTGTGGGAGCAAGAATTGGCGGCTGTCGCTGCCATTGAAGAAGCCACCGAAAAAAAGTTGGGCAACCCTGACAATCCCCTTCTGGTCTCCTGCCGCTCGGGGGCCAAATTCTCCATGCCTGGCATGATGGACACCATACTGAATATTGGCTTGAACGGTGAAGTGGCTGAAAAGTGGGTGGAGCGGGGGACGGATCCGAGATTTGTCTATGACTCCTATCGCAGGTTGGTTCAGATGTTTGGCAGTGTAGTGCTGGCAGTGCCCGATGAGGAGTTTGAAGCCGTCATCACGGGACGTCGCAAGGACGCCGGAGTAAGCAGCGATGCTGAACTTTCCGCGGCCGATTGGATGGCGGTCACCGCAAAGTTCAAGGAGATCGTCAAGACCCATAGCGGTAGTGAGTTTCCCACCGATCCTTATCAACAACTGAAGCAGGCTACCGAGGCCGTCTTTAAGTCCTGGAATGGGAAACGAGCCATCGATTATCGCAACGCGGCCGGCATTCCACATGACCTGGGCACGGCTGTCACCATCCAAACGATGGTCTTCGGTAACAGGGGTAATGATTGCGCCACAGGTGTGGCTATGTCTCGAAACGCTTCAAGCGGAGAGGCGGAGTTGGAAGGCGATTTTCTCATCAACGCTCAGGGCGAAGATGTTGTGGCCGGGATTCGACACACTCAGCCTCTCGGTGATCTGAAAAAGCGAATGCCCCAGTTGTATGACGAATTTCAAGAGATCGCGGTGAAGCTGGAGAAGCATTACCGCAACATGCAAGACATGGAATTTACCATTGAGAAGAGCAAGTTGTGGCTTCTCCAGACACGGGACGGCAAACGCACTGCCCAGGCCGAGGTGCGCATTGCCGTAGACATGGTAGAAGAGGGACTGATCAGCAAGGAAGAAGCTGTGAGGCGCGTCCAGCCGGCCCAGGTGGACTTCTTCTTGCACCCACAACTGGAGGCGAAGGCGCGTGCAGAGGCCCAGCTTATGGCTCGAGGTCTGAACGTCTCGCCTGGAGCGGCTGTGGGCATCGTCGCTTTTGACGCTGACATCGCAGAACGATGGGCCAAACAGGACGGCAGAGATGTCATTATGGTCCGGCCTGAAACCAGGCCGGATGATGTGCATGGTATGCTGGCTTCCCAAGGCATTCTCACCAGCCGAGGTGGCCGGACCAGCCACGCCGCGCTTGTCGCTCGCCAATTTGGCAAACCGGCTGTCGTCGGTGTCGGCGAGCTAGACATCAATCTAGACGCTCGCCAAATGAGCATCGGCGAACAATTGCTCATCAACGAAGGAGATTGGATCTCGCTGGACGGAACTGCCGGAGAGGTCTTTCTGGGCAAATTGCCTACTGAGGTGCCCGATGTCAGTAATCCGTACCTCCTCAAAATTTTGAGTTGGGCCGACGAAATCCGAACCCTTGAGGTGTGGGCCAATGCCGACTACCCCAATGACGCCAGACGCGCCCGTGAATATGGGGCCCAGGGCATCGGCCTGTGCCGTACCGAGCACATGTTCTTTGAGTCCGAGCGATTACCCGTTGTGCGACGGATGATTATGGCCAAGACCCCCGCCGAGCGAAAGGAAGCCATCGAAAAACTGCTGCCGCTGCAACGAAAGGACTTTGAAGGGTTGTTTCGGGCCATGGAAGGTCATCCTGTGATCATCCGGCTGATCGACCCGCCGCTGCACGAATTCCTGCCCTCCTACGACCAGTTGATTCAAGAATTGGCGGATCTTAAAGTGCGGCTTCAGCATTTTGATACCCTCATTGAAATTGACAACGCTCTGGCCGAAATTCAGGTGAAAAGCCACTACCTGGAAAGGGTACAAGCGCTGCGGGAAATGAACCCCATGCTGGGCACGCGGGGCGTCCGCCTGGGAATTCTTATTCCGGACCTGACAACGATGCAGGTTCGGGCCATCTTTGAGGCTGCCTGCAAGTGTGCCAAAGAAGGCGTCGATGCCCAGCCGGAAGTTATGATTCCGCTGACCTGCCACGCGAATGAACTGAAAGTGCAGCAAACCGAGCTAGAAAAAGCGGCCAGAGAAGTCATGCAAGAACAGGGCATCCACATCAAGTACAAGTTCGGCACCATGATTGAGATCCCTCGGGCGGCCCTCACGGCTGACGAACTAGCGGAGTTTGCTGAGTTCTTTTCCTTTGGCACGAACGACTTGACTCAGACCGTCTTTGGCATCTCTCGTGACGACGCCGAGGCTGGTTTCCTGGTTCATTACATCCAGAAAAAGATTCTTCCAGAGAACCCGTTTGCCAGCCTCGATAGCGGCGGGGTGGGAAAGCTTATGAAGATGGCGGTGAAGCTTGGGCGCGAAACTCGTCCCAATCTAGAGGTCGGTATTTGTGGCGAGCATGGAGGGGATCCCCAAAGCATCCTCCTATGCCACCAGCTTGGCCTGAATTACGTCTCCTGCTCACCTTTTCGGGTCCCTGTTGCCCGCCTGGCCGCCGCGCATGCCGCTTTGCAGGAGAAAGCATGACGGGGTGCAGCAAAACCGCCTCTCACAATTTTCCCCTGAAAATGGGAAGGCTTCGAAACATTGACAATCGCTTGTGTCCCCAGCGGCTCCATAGGGAAGGATTCAGTGCCTGCTTCAACTCCCTTGATTTTCCTCGCGCTGCCTCCTCACCGGCCTGTATGAGCTCGGAAACGGCGTCTAAATCGCTCCAGGAATACCCCTCCACTTGAGGCCGAATGACCACATCCGCCTCCTGAGAGGTGCTGTGCTGGGCCATCGAGCTCATAATGCAAAAAGACCGCATCAGGATCTGATAGACGTTGTTCAGCTTTAGTTCCTTTGAAACCTCAAGTCCGATGGCGGAGGCAATCACCACATCCGCACCCATCTCCCGGACCTGACTAACAGGCAGGTTACAGGTGAGATAGCCGTCCGCCAAGAGGTAACTGTTTAGCTCGACGGGAACATACAGGGCCGGAATGGCGCAACTGGCCCGAATAGCGGTGAGAAGATCTCCCTGGTCCAGGACAATGGCCTTACCCTGGTAAAGATCGGTGGCCACAATACGCAGGGGGATCTTTAGCTCCTCAAAGGTACGCACGGGAAAATGCTCTGCCAGAAACTTCTCCATCCGCTCGTTGGAACTAAAACCCTTGACACTGAAGCTCCAGCCCCCCAGTTTGCTCCAGCTTGCTTGTGTGGCGATTTCACAAAGCTGCTCAAGCGGCAGCCCGGCAGCATACCCTGCAGCCACAACGCTGCCCATGCTAACTCCCGCCAAGGCGTGTACTGGAATGCCTTCTTCCTCAAGCACCTTAAGGACGCCTAAATGAGCAATACCGCGAGCCGCTCCTCCCCCCAACGCTACTCCCACCCTAAGATTTTTTCCAACCTTCATAGTTCTTCCTGACAACTGCCTTTGCCAGTCCAGCTTACTCCTCAGTGTGATCCGGCGGCTGACAAAATTTGTTCAGCCTCTACTTTTAAGATGCAACAAGCGT
Organism: Acidobacteria bacterium AH-259-G07; assembly: GCA_027717925.1. GTDB lineage: Bacteria > Acidobacteriota > UBA6911 > RPQK01 > JADFOI01 > JALLOL01. Next base: position 4,800 of record JALLON010000031.1, read on the forward strand.
GCCAATGTTTCTTTCATGAGTTCTATGTCAAACTACAAGCATCTGAGATACTGGCAGGCTGTTTTCAAAGGAGTTGCCCCGGGCCCTCACAATCATGGTCCTCAAGCCCAGTCCGCATTAAAAGAACAAGGCCCACCAGGTGTTTACCAGGGTGTGGACCAGGGCTGAGGCCGTGACTTTTCCAGTTTTTAGATAGGCCAGGCCATAAAACCATCCTGCGATGGTTGACAAGAGAACGTAAACCCAAGGTAGTTGCATCAGACCGTAGCCTGGAATAGTAAAGGTCACAAAAGGAGGATTTGAGTTGTTGGCGTGTGCCATGCCAAAAATCACTGCCGAGAGGACCAGCATAGCTTGTGGATAGGCCCTCCAACTGTGCCGAAGAAGGTTTAGAATGATCCCACGAAACAAGATCTCTTCGGGCAAGGCGGTGAAAAAGAATATGCCAACTACGGCGGCTGGCCACAGCCAAACAGGCATGACCTCAGAAGAAGACTCCACAAATTGGAGCGAAATTCCCAAGGGAACGGCAAAGAAAGCGACGAACAAGGAAAAACAGATGCCCGTCCATTTCCAGTCTGCACGATTCAGTGCGAAGGTGTAACCCATCCCCTCTAAGCCATGCACCACCACGAATGCGTAAAGTGCCGAGATTATCCCGAGGAGCAGTACCAGAGGAATCCCGTTGCGTGGTGGAATGGCCACTGCAGGCAACCACTCGAACTCGATGGGCCACCAAAGGCTCAGCACGGCAGCTGCAGCTAGAGGAGAGAGTCTGACGCGAGCACCTCGGGACAAGTGACGATCCAAACTCAGGAGCAAAACCGGTACCATGAGGTAGATGAGGACAAAAACTGCGTCATCGATTGTTAGTCGCGCGACTGATTTAGCGTATGCGGCAAAGATCCCCCAGAGAACAAGTGGAGGAACACTCCTGGGCCAAATCGATCCCCCGCAGGCTCGTTCGATTAGCTGAAGAGCCGGCGGATCGGCGAAGGCAAGGTAGGCGCACATGAGGGCGGCAAAGACCAGGATAGCCATCCCCTTTTGCTGAAAAGAAAGCTCTGTGGCAGCAACTCGGTAGGAGAAACCTAGCCAGAGCAGTAAGAAGAACCCAAAATTGATTCGCCGAACGATCTTTATCTCCGCGGGGGCTCTGAGGGGTGTGGACCTACACACCCCTCAGACCCACTCGCGCCTCCTTCACCAAACGTCGCCGCACTTATGAAACGAGGCACTTCGAGCGCTGTTCCAATGATAGTGGATCCCGGCTGGCTCGAACACCACAAAGTCAGGAGCCAGGAGTCAGGAGACAGGAGTCAATATATCCGTGAAAATCCGTTCAGATCCGTGTGATCCGTGATCCCAGAATCCACAATTCAGAAGAAAGCGTTCAACCTGAAACCTGCACGCTCTACGGACGCGGCTGAATCACGAAGTGGACAACAATACAGGCACTCACCAGTGCGAAGGGCACCAACCACCGCAGACGCGAAGCCGCAAGGGTGCTTTTACCACTCGGTGCCGTCCATTGAAGCTCGGCCTTCTGATAGTAGCGACGATAATTGTCTCGTATTCCGAGAATCACTGAATAGGCCACGGCATAGAAGACGGCAAAGACGATGGTGAAGAAAGCAATCAGACCCAGATAGAATGCCCAGGACATCAGTGAGAGTATTTTAGTATAAGAGTTCTGAGTGTTGAGTGTATTGAGTCGTCGAAGGTTGGAAGGTTCCAGGTTTCAAGTTCCAGGTTTCAGGTTTCTGAGTTCCGGGTTCTGAAACCTGGAACCTTCAGCCCTTGGCCGGCTCCAGGTTCATCGTTGCCACAAATGGAAGATCTCTATAGTAGTCGCGATAATCTAGTCCATAGCCAACCAAAAATTCATGGCTGACATGAAAGCCCACGTACTTGATTGGAATATCGACCAGCCGCAGTTCCGGACGATCAAGCAGAGTACAGATTGCCAGTGACGCCGGATCTCGTTGCAGCAGGACACGAACCAAATAATTCAAAGTGAGTCCAGTGTCAACGATGTCTTCGATCAGAAGGACGTGCTTGCAACTAATATCTTCTTGCAAGTCCTGGATGATCTTTACCGCTCCGGTGCGAGGTCGCCTGCGGTAACGGTTAATGGCGATGAAGTCAGCCGAGAGCGGGAGGGATAATTTCCTCACCAGGTCGCAAGTGAACATGAAGGCTCCTTTGAGAATGCTCACCACCACCAGTTCCCGGCCGCAGTAGTCGCGACTGATTTTCCGGCCCAGTTCCTCGACACGCTTCAAAATGGTCGCTTCGTCGAAGATGATCTGCTTGACCGCAAAGAGCCTGTGTTTGCAGCTGAGAGCCGACGGGGATTTCATTTGAGAAGTCCAAACTTGAAAAGCAGCTTGCGGTAGTCTCGCCCATAGAAGATCTTCAAATTGAGATCGGGATACAACTGTCGCATTTTTCGAATCTTCCGGTTCTTTTTCGTGACCAATCTTTGCTTCATGGTTGTCAATTCCACGTAGAGGTCAAATTGGGGGAGGTAGAAATCAGGGGTAAAGCTTTCAATCACACGGCCCTGCTCGTCCCACTCCAACGGGAAGCAAGCCGACTCGTAATGCCATTCGACCTTATAAAAATCGAGAAGGTGGGCAAATTCCTCTTCGCTCTCGTGAGCGAACTCAGTCACAGCCCACGAACTCTCTTTTCTTCGCATTAACCTCTTGAGTTTGTATCAAAGAAGGCTGACAAGGTTGAGAGCTGGCCACCTGAGCGACCCACGGCTGAGTAAGTTAGTGTCAGGTGGTCAGCGGATCAGCGGGTGCGGGGGTAAGCTCTGTCGACAAGGCAGAAGCCGGCTTATTCGATGATTCTGGGGGGAACGGCGGAAAGAAACTGCAAGGTGTTGTTTCCAAAGAGCTGCTGGGCCACTACTGGCTGAGTAGAGTCGATCACGATGTAGCCGCGGATCAAATCTGCCGTCTCAGGGATCAAATTCTCGACCAAATCGGACAGTCGTTGGTTTCGGCCCAGGGTCAAGCTTTTCTGGCCGACCTGATTGCCATCCCGGTCAAAGACCGTGATCGTTACCTGGGCACTCTGCATGTTGGGATTGAACAGAGCAATTCCAGTAAAGCTGTCTGTAGACGGATCGCTTGGATTAGTGGCTCCATTAGCCACCTGGCTGAAGATGGCTCGAGTAAAGCGTGTGGTCTGAAGCGACAAGGCCGCAGCGAAATCGATTCGTGCTGGTTCTCCAAAGACCACATCTCCGATTATCCCAGGACCATCGGCATCGATCTGAATCGATCCAGTTGTCACCTGGCTGAGAATCGGTGATCCAAAACCAAAAAGCTGGTGCACACTTCGTTGCAAGCTCACGTTTGGATCCAAGACCACGTTAGGAACCAGGTTGATGATGCTTCCATCTTCTCTGAACGCTGTCAGTGTGACCACTCTCCGCTCATTGGCCGTATTCACCAATTTCAGACTGGTGAACACACTGCTTCCATTGGATGTCCCGTTGGCCAGCTGAGCCGAATACAGTGTGTTCTGGTCGTTTCCAAAAGACGCATTCACTCCCAAAAGCGCATCCTCCAGCTCGATCAGGGCAAATCCCACCGCCCCGGGACCCTGCACGTCCACCCGCACAAAGCCGTCCGAGAGCGGCGTGAAGATGTTAAAGATCGAGCTCACCTGCTCAAAGAGTCTTCCCAGGGCCGGAAGTGTTCGTGTGACATCGGAGGCGAAGGGCTGGCCTGTTGAGCCAAAAAGCTTCAAAGTCAGCGTGATTTCCTGGTTGTTGGGATTGGCAATGCTCAGGAAAGTCTGAGCATCTTTGGGACCTTCGACATCAAAGGTCGGGAAAGTGGCCAGCCCATCGAAAATGCGGGTGAAAAAGAGTAGCTGAGACTGCCCGGTAAAGGCCACCGATCCATCCATCTTAGTCAGCGACCCGGTGAGACCATTTCCAAACTGGAAGAAGCTGGCCAGCTCAGGCGTGTCCGAGGTCATGCGAATCCATCCACTTTGCGGAACAACGAAATCGATGCCGAAAAACTCGCTCCCTAACTTGGCCAACTGGCTCTGCGAGCCTATCTGCTCGGGCTGGGGATTGTTCGGAAAGTTTAGAAGATTTCCGTCGCTTCCCCGCCCCTCCACCTGGATCACTGTGGCTTGTGAAGAAAAATTGGTGATGGCATAGCCGGAAAAGTTTTCTGCATCGCCCCGGTAAAATGGGAAGAAAAGCTCGTTTGCAGCAGCCTGAAAGAGGATCTCTTGACCCGTTAGGTCAAAGCTGGTTGCCTGGAAAACTTCGTAAATGGAGGCACCTGCCATTCGGGCCAAACCGCCTTGGGAAGACAGGTCAATCGCACTGCTCACACTCAGACTACCGGGGCTGATTCCCACGACGGCCTGGACGTTGTCCGGATCTGGGGTGACCTCAACCGTATCGTATCTAAGAAGGATATCGCCGTTCAAAAACAGGGTAACGGAGAACTTGTTGCCCGGTCGGGTGCCAGTAATTGTGAATTCTGGAACGTCCTCCCAGGTAAAGGTGATCCGCCCGTTTTGCGCCGTCGCCGTGACCTCACCCGCTTTACTAGGATCCAAATCGGTGAATAGAGGAGCGATCCGCGGTGGGCCGGACAAAAACCGCGACTCGTCGCGAGGTGTGGAGGCTGAATCTCCCACTCCAAAGGTGAGATTCCCGTCGCTGTTAACCACCAATTTGGTATAAACATTGCCAAAGAATGGAAAGGAAAAACCGGCGGGAAATTCAAAGATAATCTCAGAGTCATCGCTGAGCAGATCCAGACGGTTCACAGGATCATTGGAGATCAGATCAATGTTTGGCACGGTCTGGCCCGCCCCAACGGTGATGACCACTTTCTCGGTGGGATCATCGGAGTCCGTGCCCGACTCGTTGTCCGCGTTGTAGTAATCCTTTACAAAGCCCGTAAATCGCGACTCAAACGGTCCCACCCCACTGCCGCCCACAAAGAACGAGTTTAAAGGTTCAATAAAAACCACATAGTCCCCCGGCATCAGCCCCGGCAATTCATAACTCCCGTCGCTGGTGAACAGAAAGTCTGAGACGACCGAAACAATTTCCTCCCGAGATTCCGTGAGGGTCTGGTCCTGATTCTGGGTGACCTTTACTGCCACCACGTTAGCTCCTGGAAAGAATCCACCACTGCGACGAAAGATTCTTCCGGTAATTGTTCCAGTCGTCGTTCGGAAATCCGCTTCCGGATACAGCCAAGAGACCCAAGCCGTATCATCTCGCAGAGGTTTGTCGGGCCCACCCGGAAGCACAAACGGATACATCAGTGGAGTGAACTCAAACCGGGTCTTGATCTGGGTGTGGTCAAGACCGATAAAATGCCCGATTTCATGCGCCACCGCCTTGGGGAAGTCGCCAAATTGACTCGCTTTTAGACCATTGAGAACCACCCAGGCTGACTCGAACTCCAGCGTGTCGGGGTCAATAAAGCGGATTCCGGCAAAGCCTAGCACCGAGTCCTTCGAACCGTCTCCGAGAACATCATCAATGATGCTGCCGTCGCTGTCGAAAACCACCGGATTCTCCGTACGCTTTTGACCCTCAAAGAACGTCTTGTAATAACCTGCGTCCATCGAGTCCCCCGTGAGATCCATCTCTAAGAGACCGAGATCATTGAACGCGATGGTAGAACTGAGGAGGTCAACCCATCGCTGAAAAGCCTGGCGAACCAGATTCGCTCCCTCCTCTTGGGTTAGTTCTCCCAAGGGGCCATTGTCGATGCTGAATTTGACTGGAAAAGTGTCCGGATTATCTAGATTCCACTTGATGACTCGAGCATTCGAGCCCACCCTGTTTGGGCCTCCTGCAAACAGCAGTGAAAGAACAAGAAGACACACGCTAGTTATCCCAGCTAAGAAAGCCCAGCTTGCGCGAGGATGCAATTTCATCGAACGGATTTTCCCCTAATAGAGTGATAGCGCTTGACCTTCTCAATAAGCGATGTGAAGATCTCGATTGGAATTGGCTGTTTCAACTCAATCTGCATCAGTTCTCCACTGGTAACTCCTGAGTCCCTGGCTTCTTCAACGCTCAAGCGGTACCCCAAATTTCGGTTCTCAAGGGCATTGATGAACCCAATGTCACCTTCTCGAGTCCGCTCCAGCCGGAAGCTACCTTGAGCGAGCCCCACGGGACTGGTGAGGCCCAGACGACTGTCGCCGTGTAGAAAAAGCCAGATTTCCTGCCCCTTTCGGTAGTGAGGAATACCCGGAATACCCACTACTCCTCGCTGAGCAGCCTGCACTTGGCGAAAGACGACTCTCTCACCTGTGCGCACTCCCTTAATTCCACGACGGACTTCGAAGACGTACTCCATCACGGGCAGGAGTGTGGATTCCTCGGATTTCTTAACGGCCGACAGACATTTTCCCCAGAAGACGCGGTCCGCCAACTGTACCATTTCAAACAGATTTACGATCCTAACACTCGTGCCTGTCGTCAAAGAGGTGCTCAGAGCGAGAACAACAAGTGATGTGAATCCAAAAGATTTAAGCCGCTTCATACCCTTTAGTGTCTCACATTTCAGCCGGGGAGATTATCTCCTCGACCTTCTCATTGTATATTTTCAAGATGCGCGGAAGACAGCTCCGTTGCAAACCGTACTGGACAGCTCACGGCTCATAGCTCAAAGCCTGAAACTTGAAATCTGAAACCTGAAACTTCCAACCTTAGTACCTCGTTTCATAAATACGGTAACGTTTGTGGCGAGCGCGAGGGCCTCGAGATCGCGAAGAGACGACGAAGGCGATGCCGGTGTGCATCGTCGAGGAGGAGCGACAAAGAGATCGAGGCCCTCCCGCCGCCACCCTTCGGGCTGAGGGTCTGGCGGGCGATCTCGTTGTCGTTCGTCGTCGCCGATGCTCTGGCATCGACTCCTCCTCTCTTCGCGACTTCGCCTCCCCAGACCCTCAGCAAACGTTACCGTATTTATGAAACGAGGTACTTAGGTACAATACTTGAACGAAAGCGATGCGAGTGATCCTTTGGTTACTCTTTCTTCCATTCCAGATTCTGCTCCTTGTACTGTTCCTTCTGTCCGATTTGCTGCGTCTCCTGCGCTTGGCGCTTAAACAGTCGGGGGAGCAAAGTTCGGTTTACGGGGCGGTGTCGCACCAAGTTTGTTCCATTGTGATCTTAAACTGGAATGGCCGGCATCTGCTGGAAGAAAGCCTTCCTGCGCTGGAGAAAGCCGTACGCTTTACCGGAAAAGACCAGGAAATCATCGTGGTCGACAATGGAAGTAGCGACGACAGTGTCGATTGGCTGCGGCGCAACTATCCGCATTTCCGAATCATCGCTTTGCGCGAAAATGCTGGTTTTGGTGAGGGGAATAATCGGGGTGTTGAAGCTGCAAATCATGACATCGTTGTACTTATTAATAACGACATGATCGTCTGTGAAGGTTTTCTCCCTCCACTTTTGCAAGCCTTCTCCGACCCTCAGGTCTTTGCAGTTTCAAGTCAGATCCTCTTTCCGGAAGACAAGCGAAGGGAAGAGACGGGAAACACGCAAGTCCGCTTCAAATGGGGTTATCCCTGCTTGTCTCACCAGCCAATTCAAAGCTGTCATTACGCCCGCAAAGGCCTGCCGGTGCTGTGGGCTGGAGGGGGATCTTCCGCTTTTCATCGTCAGCGTTTTCTGGAACTGGGAGGATTCTCTTCTCTTTTTGCTCCCTGTTATGTTGAAGATACCGATCTCAGCTACCGCGCCTGGCGGCGTGGCTGGAAAGTGCTGCTGGCGGCCAACAGCAAGGTTCTCCACAAGCATCGGAGCAGCAGTTCCACTCGCTTCACCCATTTGGCGCTGGAAAGACTCATGGAGGAGAGAAAACTCTGGTATGTGTGGAAAAACTACCAGTTAGGCACATTAGTCCCTCATCTGTTGTTTCTCCCGCTTCATCTCCGGAAACGGGTCTCCATTCTGACTTACCTGCACTCTTTGAGAAAGCTGGCTGGGGTTCTCTGGGCACGCCTCAAAGAACCGCGCCGAGTGGTCTCCGAGCGGCAGCTTTTCCAGTGGATCCGGCGACCTTTGCTCTATCTCAACCACTTTCAGCCGGACCGGAATCGAAGTCCTCGATTTCCTCTGCGCATCCTCATCGTCAGTGCTTACCTGCCTTACGTGGGACACCACGGGGGCGCAGGCCGTGTGTTTCAACTGCTGCATCGGGTATCGAAGAAGCACGAAGTCAGCGTGATCAGTTTTGTCGAAACTGAGCAAGAAGCCGACCTAGTAGTTGATCTTGCTCCCTGTTGCAAACGTGTCGAAATTGTCTACCGCGGGGGTTTTGTACCCGTTTCCTTTTATCCCTACGAACCCTTTGAGGAATTCAACTCGCTTGAGTTTCGGAAAAAATTGGAAGAGCTGCTCACCGAAGAGGATTTTGATCTGGTGCATTTCGAGTGGACGCAGATGGCTCAATATGCCGACCTGGCGCCTCACATACACAAGCTTTTGACGGAAATTGAAGTCAATTACGCGGCCTATTACAGCCTGGTCAGGTTTGAGTCGAATCCTTTCCTAAAGGTCCGGAAACTGTATAACACGTTGCAAACTTTCTATCGGGAGGTTCAATTATGCCGGAAAGTGGATCACGTCGTCTGCGTAACCGACAAGGACCGTGATTACCTGGAAGGTTACATTGGAGAAGAAAAACTGTCTGTCATAAACACCGGGGTCGATGTCAGATACTTCACCTATAAGGGTTTTCCCCCAGCGGACGCGAATGCTCTCCTCTTTGTAGGCGCTTTTAGACACGGACCGAATGTGGATGCCATGCGTTACTTTTGCCGAGTAGTTTTCCCGCTGATTTTGAGAGAACGTCCCGAAACAATCCTCTACATTGTGGGTTCCTCGCCTCCAGGGTCGATCCGCGAACTCGGCTCCCATCCTCAGGTGAGGGTCACGGGATATGTCGAAGACATTCGCGAGTTTTACCGCAAGGCTCAGGTTGTTGTCGTGCCCCTGCGAACCGGGGTCGGTATTCGAGGAAAAATTTTGGAAGGATGGGCGGCCGGTAAAGCGATCGTGGCCACCCCCGTGGCCTGTTGGGGTATCCGAGCAGGCCATGGTCAGAATATTTTGATCGCCGACAACCCGGATGAATTTGCACTCTGGACCCTGGCTTTACTGCGTAATCCCGATTTCTGTCAGCGATTAGGCCAGGCGGGCCGCCAGACGGCTGAACAGTTCTATGACTGGAGGCTCCTAGGGGAGCAAATGAGTGAGCTATATGAATTGGTAGCGAAATGACTAAATCGACTGTCCTGATCGTCCAGTGCTGTCACCTTCCACAATTCTTCTATGTAGTGGACAAACTTCAACACAGACACCCCGAATGGGAGCTGGAGGCACTCGTTTGCGATCACCCACACGGTCGCTACTACCTGGAGAGCTTTCCGCGTTTTCGAAAGGTTCACTTTCTTGGCGAAGACTTGTCTGAGCTCTCGAATGTGGATCGCATCATATTCCCTCTTTTGAATCGGGGTTACTGGAAAATCAAGAAAGCTGCCCAGTCCTTGTTTTCGCCAGGCTGGGAAGTCGATTACGAGGGCAATCTGCAGCCGCTGCAAACCGGCCGTCTATATCTCTCGCTCTGGACAGTTCTTCATGCCCCTTGTAAAGATTTTACCGGCTATTTGCGCAAGTTTCCCCTCCCGCCACTGGGTCAACAAATTCTTTGTTTGAAAAGCTGTCATGCTTCGCTGCTGGGCAAGACCGAAAAAGAATTGGGCCGCCTGATCCCGAAAGAATCACAGATCATGCGGGTGGAGAAGGGACCTTTCAGGAAAATATGGAGTCAGGCACGCAGTGAAAGCTTTGACAGTGCAGTCATCTTCTTTTCAGGGGAGAAGGGTTTCACCTTCATGAAGCTCGTTCCTTTTCTGCTCGTCCTACCCAGGATTCTAATTGTCAATGAAAATGCTCACTTTTTCTATGCCGATGTGCGGAGCCTGTACCGGTTCTTGGTGGGCCGGATTCTTTACGGAGTGTCCTCCCCCAACCCCCAACCGCGGCTTCTACTTGTCCAGACCGAGACACCCCTCTATGTCTCCCACGCCATTGGAAAACTGAAAGAGAAAAAATTGTTTCCGCGCTCTGAAATCATCCTCTTATGCCGCGAAGCGGATCGTAGTGAATTTGACTCAAACTCTCAGATTGATCAGATCTTGACCTATTCAGGAGGACGCCTCTGGAACAACTTCCAATTGTGGAAAGAGATAAAAAAGCTAGACGCCGACATGGTGTGTGCCATCTTTTCGGGACGTCCTTATTTCAAAAAGGCGAAGCTGCTTTTCTTTTTCCTACCGGTTCGACGTCATCTCGTGTTTAACGCAAGACTTGACTGCTATGACCTCAGCCCGCGGACCTTTTTTTGGATCTTTCGCAAGGTGCCACTGCTTTTTGAAACAGAGGAGATCAGCCACCGAGTCGTGCTGCTGCAGACCGAGCATCGTCAAGACACAAGGAGCGCTCTTTCCGTGTTGAGCAATCCAAGGATAGTGCCAAAAGCACGAATTTCGGTTTTCTGCGCGGAAGATAGTCGCAATATTTTCGAATCCCTACCAGAAGTGGAAAAAGTATTTACCTGGAATCGCCACAAACTCTTAAAGAGTTTGCGGGCCGCTTGGAGGATGGCTCGCTTCCATCCCGACGTGCTGGCTGCGATTTTTTCCGGACGCCCCGTCTTCCGTAAGCAGAAGCTTCTGTTTTTCTTGCTCCCTGCACGCCACCGGCTGGTCTTTAACGAGAACCTGGATTGCTTTTATCTGAGCTGGCGAACTTTTCACCGGTTCTTCATCAGAGAGGCTGAAGGGACGGGAGTTCCTGGAACCTTTTTGCGCAAAATTGTGAGAGTCCCACTTTTCTTGCCTCGATTCGCCTATTTATCGATGTGGGCCACCATTATGAAATTGAAGCGAGTGGCGTTGAGGACAGACCACAGATCACAGATCACAGACCACAGACCATAGATGGGTGAGAGCAGACGGCTGGTGAAGTTGTTAAGTCTTGGCTGTCAGTTGTCGGCCGTTAGTTCTGGAGCTATCTGCAGTCAGCGCTCTCTTGGCCTATGGTTCGTGCTTTGTGGTCTATGGTTTGTGGTTAGCGCCGTCAGTGCGGAGCCGATTCGGGCGCGGATTGCTCCAGCGGGTCGGGGGAAGAATGCAGATGAGTGAGTCTCCACTCACCGTCATCCTGACGATAGATTTCCGTCCAACGCCCGTTCTGGCGCATCAGCTGACCATTTTGATGGTAGGCCATCAGATACTGTGAAGTAATCCAGGCCACATCACCCTGGACTTCAATCTTGATGTTTGAAGTCAAGATGGCCAGCTCCTTGATCTGAGTGAAATATTGCTGAAGCGTATTTTCGAATGTCTTGAAATCGGAAAAGCGAGGCGGCGGGACAATGTTAAAAATAACAGCGTTAGTGCTGTAGAGGTCGCGAAGGTGGTCAAGACTCTTCTGTTCCCACGCTTTCACATGCCGGCGGTGCAAATTGAGTAGAAGCTCCCTGGGGTTATTCCGCATCTTCGGAAGTCCCATTTTAGCAGAAAACCACACCCTTATCCACCTTTGTGAACGTGTCAAGAACGTGTCAACTAGTCGCCGCCCACCTGGACACCAAC
>JALLON010000310.1 GCA_027717925.1 Acidobacteria bacterium AH-259-G07
GAAGAAATTCCGAGCATCATACCTGCGTGGCCCCAAATACCTGGACCAGTTAGTTATCACCTCAATTCTAGAGCAACGGATGACCATAGGTAATTTCCCTGGGTTCAACTCTGTGCTGCTCTCGTTCCATATGCTGAAGACTCTCATTGGGGAAAGCAACACGTCATGGATAACGGCCCTTAGCAACGTAGCCGGTGTTTATTTGGTGACTGATACGACCTCAGGCAAACTGTACGTGGGCAGCGCGTACGGTGGTAAAGGCATCTGGCAACGTTGGATTGCCTACACCAAGAACGGGCATGGTGGGAACAAGGAAATCCGCAATCTGCTACGGAAAAAGGGTGCTAACCATGCTTCCCTCTTCCAGTTTTCCCTCCTCGAAGTCTGTGACCTAAATTCAAGTGACGACTATGTCATTGGGAGAGAGTCACATTGGAATGGAAGAACGTATTACGCTCGCGCGAGTTCGGCTTGAACAAGAATTAGTGCCTCACGGCTCCAAGCCCATGCGGCGCAGCAGGTCGGTGAAGCGAGGGTCATCACCGTGGTGTAGGAGGCCTTCAGCTCCGCCCTGCCTGTCGGGGCTTGAGTGCACTGCCTTGTACTATGTGTTCGATGGAAAGCCCTATAAGAAGCAAGGCGCCGCCACGTAGCACTTGCCCGTCCCTGACAAAATAAAGCCAAGCGGCGCCCCCCAGCGTTTCCATCAGTGTGAAGAAAATCGTCTTTGGACTGGTTACATACGCAAATGGTTTTTTCCTCTTAAGGATTGACATCTCAACGCTGTGTTGCACAAGCATAAGTATTCCGAGAACCAATCCGGCCAGCAGGTGACTCACTCCATCAGCGAGAGTCAGCCAGACGATCCAGATAATAATCTCACTCAAGGTTATTCCTAGAAGCCGTAAGCTACGTGCCCAAAGAGGAGTTTCATCGGGTCTTACTCCCTGTTCACGTCTATAAACAGAGCGTATCCAGATTACAACTGCTATACGCTCCACCCCGAAACCTAACCACATGACAAGCATGGACAGGATGAACTGTTTTTCATCAAAAAACTTAAGCCAATAGAGCAGCGCGACGAATTCACCCGCCGTTGCAATAATGAACGGAAGTAGGTCAGTCTTGAAGTCAAGGTTGCTCATGTCTCACTCTATTGAAAAAACCCTTGTACGGTTTGCCATTGGCTATCTGCCAATTACCCTGATCATAATTTGGGTCAAGATCCACCGCACCGCTTCCGCCCGATGACGTTCTGCGGCCGGATGCAGCAGAGGATGAGGTTACAAAGTCTTGAGAAACTCGATGATGTTCCAGCGCTCTGTGTCGGTCAGTTCAGGCCCGATGACACCATTTCCGAGCGGAGCGTTCCGAAATTCGTGTCCTGCGTTTGAGTTACCGGAAATGGTGGAGTCGAACTTGAAACCGCCTTCAAACTCTTTCGTCTCAAACCCAACATGCCTTGGATCAAAGTCTAAATTTCCAACATAGAACGTCTTGTCCCGCCTGTGCGCCGGAATCAGCACCTGATACAAGTTGGGAACGGAACCGTTGTGAAGAAAGGGTGCTGTAGCCCAGATTCCGTTGTGCGGACGAGCCCTGTAGGCTAGCGGTGCCCGCCAGTCGTTTGGGCGGCCCCCGTTCATTATTTCTTGTCGTTCAGGAGGGATATTGAGGTCCTCGTACCTCCGTGCTAGGACCTCTGTGGTGAGAATCCTTAGAGCGTCAAAATACTTGACGGTTCCTAGACCGAGGTCGCCGGTAATCACCTGACGTTCGAAAAATCCCGTGGCAGCGTTGGGGTCGGTTCCGATTGTGTCAAGCGACACTAAAGTAACAGTAATCGGATGAGGTTCACCTCCCTTCTCAGGGAGCGCATGGCACCTCTCACAGTACTTTCGGTAGAGTTTCCTGCCCTCCGCCGCTTTTGCTGTGTCGATGGGTGGCAGAATATCCCCCGGCCACGTAGGTGACTTAAGCTGCTTAAGACTCTCCTCGATTAGGTACAGATTCTCTACTGGCAAACTGGACTTGTAGAGGTTTTCCTTGGGTCCCTTAAGGGTGACCGGAACACCCACACCGAGGGCTTCGATGGAGTTTCGGGCCATGGGCTGACGGATCGCGGCATTGTACTGCACCCAGTCGAAAAACGGTGCGTCCCAGAGAGCGGGGTAACTTACTGGTGCGGTCATGGCAGCATAGTTTCTGGGATTTCCGACTCCACCGTAGGCGAGTAGCCGATTGCCTCCAGCGACGATCGCAGCCAACCTACCGAAACCTGCCTTCGTGCCTCTAGTGGAGGAGAGCTCTTGATCAAGAGCCGCCGCGACAGCACCTCTGGTTACCTTGATAAGAAAGACGTCCAACTGTGCTCGAAGCTCGATAATTCCCTCAGGATACCGCTCTCCAAGGACCTTTTTCGCAAAGCGTTTAAACTTCCTGATGTCCGACCAAGTTTCAAAGATTGCCCTGCCGAACTGCGCTCTGAAACTTTCTAGGGAAAACATTGCCGGTCCACCGGTGACGCGGATCCCCACGCCATTGTAGTTGATCTGACCCGTGTGGCAAGCCGCACAAGTGAAGCCGACGGCGGCGTACTCTTTCGGTTCGCCGGGCTTCACGGGTACCGTAGCTTTGGCGAAGCCCACGGGCAGACCGTCCGGGTTGCCTTCTTGGTTCGGATTCGGAAGGAACCCAAAGCCAGCCATGTAATCATTCTCCCGGAAAAGTTTACCGGAGGTCTCCGGCTGCTCCAAGGCGAGGAACCAGTCGTAGGGCATGAGGACGGTTCCCTGGTTGATGTGGTAGAACCACTGGATCTCCTTCTCGTTCCAGTTCTGATCGAGATGATGAACCTCAACCTGTGGGGACTGTGCGAGGGAAGACAAATTGATAGTAAGCAGGGTAACCAATATACTCGCTGTGGCCCGAGTAGTTATCATTGGATTCCTCCTAATTGATGAAAGTGAAACTTGCCTCAATGCTACACTGCTACCGCCAGCGGTCGCGCCACTGCCTCTTCATCGATTGCCCGAGGCCTTGATAGTCGAATTGACATAAGCCGAGACGATTGGAACACCCCTATTTGCTCTCAGTGGAGCGCTGTCTCTCCATGACCTCGCGGATCTCAGGGATCACCTTGCCATCCAGCTTCTCGGGATCATAGGGTTGTCCCAGCAGATAAAGCATTGTCGGCACCACGTCCACATTCCGCGCCATCTCGACCGTCGTGGGCGAAAGGCCAGT
>JALLON010000311.1 GCA_027717925.1 Acidobacteria bacterium AH-259-G07
GTACATTCATCACTACATATATCATACCAACCTGACATATACAGTGATATACTTAGTCACGTTAGTCACTATTTCGCCAATCTGCAAAGACGCTCGCTGAAAACAAAGGACTTGCCGGCCCCGACTGCGCAAAATAGGCGGAAATCGCTCAGCGGACCGCGGAAGTTAGGTTAGTCTCAGCAAGAAGGGTAGAGGGCAACTCGACTGCCTACCAACTGCTCAATATCGGAGGTAGCGTTTTTCTCATCGTTAATACCATCCACTACGGAGCCTTCCCTTCTGCTTTCGTGAATATTGTGTGGATGGGCATCGCCATTTATACGATCAGAAAAGCAATAACAAAGGCTTTACAAGGCAGCGGATGAATTTGTCCACCGGCATCAGACACCTCTCGGGTTCAAGAGAATCAGACAGACGAGATTGGGGTGAATCCAAGCTTGTCTGTGAAGGATATTGAATTGACACCGAATTGGGGCTTACTCTTTTACCTCTTCTCTTAATAACTCGGTAAGCCTTGACTCCAGTATCCGTGAAAATAGTCTTGGAAGTGCGATATCTACGATGTTGGCCCAATTAGATTTCACTAACTCGACTCTGTCTAAATCCCTTGCGTTTCCTTTCTCAGTTGAAATGTCTTTTACGACAGTGAGCCATAGAAGAGGTGCACTTTTGGCATAATCGCCAGGGCGCTGCTTACTAAGCCTCTCAATAAGCTTCAGGGTTGCTATCATTTCCTTCAAGGACACTTTGAGGTCGTTTATCTTGAGATCCAGAAGAACGGCACTTTCTTCATCAATATCAGGCCTATTCTCAAAACTCCATGGACCAAGCCCTTCCACTAATTGCAGATAGGATTGTGTTTTCCGTCTCAGATAGCCGGCGATCTTAATCTCTTCTTCGACAGTGTATGGCTTCCAACTGTCCAATAAGTTTGATAATGTGGATCGGCCCCCTCCTGAGTTGAATTGTGGAATCGCCTCTGCTGACCCCATAAAAATAGATATCAACCAAGCACAATAGATAGAGCCTGCAAGCAATTTTTCTCTAGCCATCTTTTTGGCCGTTTTTACTTGGTCATTTCCCTATGGGCGCAGAGTAAATAACTTTCCTTTCTTCGTCAAATAGAACCAGAGAGGACGCAGCACGGATCCCGGCTGGGCGCCAGTCCAGCAATCCATCCCTGACTTGCGATTTTCCTCAGAACCCCTTCTAATCTAAAACGATACCCGAGAAACGGGAAAAATAACTGTCCTCGCTCTCATTTCGCCGAGCGCGAATGTCACCACTGGGCTCCTGGAGGTAAGTGTACCTATGACTCCTTGCCCGGAATGATTCCAACGACCCTGCAGGAAGCTCTGTCAAAGCGCATTCATACTGCTCGCCATCTCCCGAACTGTAATAACAGGTGACATCCTCCAGTTTATCTTTTGTCTGCTTGAGTTTTTCCCGCATAAGCTCTCTCGTGTCTTTCATTGCTCTTCCCTCTCCCATCCTGCCTGCCTGTCCACTAATCTCGGAAAAAACGGAGTGGGTTCAGGGGCTGACCTTTGAGTCGAACTTCATAGTGAAGATGAGCACCGGTGGTACGTCCTGTTGAGCCAACGTAGCCAATAATATCCCCTTTTTTGACTTTCTGCTCGCGCTTCACCGTGAAACCGTTCAAGTGACCATAAAGGGTCGAGATGCCAAATCTGTGCTCCAACACAACCAGCTTTCCGTATCCTAATTTTCGCCTGGCAAAAACCACGACTGCATCCGCTGTTGCAGTGACCGCGTTTCCTCGAGGGGCGGAAATGTCAATCCCGGGGTGAAACTGCCGTTCTCCACTAAAAGGATCGAGTCGATAGCCAAATCGGCCGGAGGGATACCCACGCACCGGCATAATCGCAGGCGTGGCTGCCAAGAGAATGGTGCCGGTGTTGTAAATGTCCTGCAGCTGTCTCAACTTGGTATGCAGACTAATACGTTTTCGTTCCAAGGACTTGAAATGCCGGATGAGAGATCGTGCGTCCAGACTCAGCAGAGGATTATCAGAAGAGGAAGGACCACCAACCCCACCCAGACCTTCTCGATTTATACCAGAAAGGATTTCGAGCTTCTTGGAGGCGACTTCCAGGAGCGAGATTTTTTCACCGAGCTGCCCTGTCGCTAGTTGAAATGCCTCATTGTCCTTACGAAACCGATCCGCTTCCACTTTTAAGAGTTGATAATCACTGGTCTTCTTCCACATGCGATAGTAATGCAGTGTGGATGAGACGAAGGAAGAAAAAAGAACAATCAGAGCAGTTCCAACCGTCATAAGAAACGCGTGAGAGATCCTGTACCTACGGGCAGGCGAGTCGACAGAACGCGAAATGATCAGGGTAAGTTTTTCTTTTTTACTCATCCATCACCTCTTCAGAAAAAGAAAAAGCACACCCAACCTGCATTCCTGCATGGTAAACATCCTATTCAGGATTTGAGAAGCGCGGCAGTGACGATTGTCACCAGATCATAAATGGGGCGAATTTCCCTAGCGGAAGGTAAGGGCAAGACGAAACGGCTCGTTGGAGGTCTAAGCGCTCCTCTTTTCTCGCCTGATGCAAAAGTCAGTTATCCCTCTTTGGAGGCTTCTCTTAGTCTTTCAACTTCTTCGGCTGCTTGCTCTACAAATATGTGGAATGGATCTTCGCCCTCAGGGACTTCAATGGTTTCCAAATATTCGGCCAATAAGCGTGCATCCGATTGGGAGGAGAATTTTTCAATTACCTGGAGAGCGACGTCCAGCGGGTCTTCGTCAAGATTTTCTCGCGCTGCGCTCTCAACATGTTTCAAAAACTCAGGTGGCAATTTCACCATTTTCTCTGCCGGATTATTGGAAATCATTATGGGTCAACGATATACACATTATACACGTTTATCCTCTCTCACTTCAGAAGCGAGCACCTCCCCGCTTACTGCTGGTCGCAAACTTACAGTTTCTGAGGTGACGTCTCAGTGATTTTCTGGCTCTCACTGGATCAAGACCCGCCACGTGGCACCAAAAAGCGCAGTCTTCGTTGCCTCCAAACAAGAAAGCCCGAGCTTCACAGCTGTGACCATTGCCTTGGACAAGGTCCCTCAAGGCCAACCCCAGTATTGTCAGCACCAGCTTTTGATGCGACTCCATGACGCAAGATTCTAGCCCTCGCCGCTGAAAGAGACAGTGACGCCGCTCACACTTCGCATGGGAATCTCGCACTACGAAGATCAACGCAACGGGCA
>JALLON010000312.1 GCA_027717925.1 Acidobacteria bacterium AH-259-G07
CATTCCTGCTGGGGGTTGCCTACCTGTTTTCCAACAACCGAGCGGCAATCCGGTGGAAAACTGTGGTTTGGGGCATTGTCCTGCAGCTCCTGTTTGCACTGTTCATTTTGAAATTCGACTTCGGCCAGCGGGTCCTGAGCGCCGTTGCACGTGGGGTGACTCGGCTGGTCTCCTTTGCCGACGAAGGGTCAACATTTGTCTTCGGATCCTTAGCAAATGATCCGCAGAACTTTATTTTCGCCTTTAAGGTTCTTCCCATCGTGATCTTTATTTCCAGCTTCTTTACCATGCTTTACTACCTGGGGATCATGCAGCTGGTGGTGCTGGTCATGGCACGCCTGATGACTCGTTTTATGGGGGTCAGCGGTTCGGAGTCCTTAGCAGCTGCGGCCAATGTCTTTATGGGACAGACCGAAGCTCCTATTGTGCTCGCTCCCTATATCCCGCAAATGACCTATTCTGAGCTCATGGCCTTGATGACAGGAGGGATGGCGACAGTCTCGGGAGCTATCCTGGGGGGATACATCAGCCTGGGAATCAATGCGGAGTACCTGATTGCTGCCAGTGTTATGGCTGCGCCAGCTTCTTTGTTGATGGCCAAGATGATCATTCCTGAGACTGAGACCCCAAAGACTGCCGGAAAAGTAACTCTTAAAATCGAACGAACGGCCGCCAACATTATTGATGCGGCTGCTCGCGGCGCTGGCCAGGGAGCAGTTCTGGCCATCAACATCGCCGCCATGCTGATCGCTTTCATCGCGATCATCTATCTTATTAACGGAGTGTTGACGCAAGCCGGCGAGCTTTTGGGGCTGGAAGAGCGGTTTGGTATGAAGTTGAGCATGCAGCTCATTCTGGGCTACCTCCTGGCTCCAGTGGCTTTTTTGATGGGTGTCCCTTGGGGCGATGCCACTACTGTCGGACAATTGATCGGAGTCAAAGTGGTGATTAACGAATTTGTAGCCTACGTCGATCTGGTGGGTCTGAAGGGGACCCTAAATGCCAAATCGGAGTTAATTGCCACCTACGCGCTTTGTGGTTTTGCCAACCTCAGCAGCATCGGTATCCAGATCGGCGGGATTGGGGGCCTGGCTCCGAACCGAAAATCGGAATTGGCGAAACTGGGATTGAGAGCCGTACTAGCTGGTTCCTTGGCCAGTTTCATGACAGCAACATTGGCGGGGATGCTCTCGTAAGGGGGGTAGGGGTCCTGACCCCTCTCTGACCCCGGATTCATAATGAGCCTGGATGCCGAAGAATATTTTTCGCGTCTTAAAGATGCCGTCCATTTCCTTCGTGATCGGCTGGGAGAAGATCCCCCTTCAGTGGGTCTTGTTCTTGGTAGTGGCTTGGGAGACTTTGTCCAAGAGCTCAGAGCAGTCCAAAGCATCCCTTACCGGGAGATTCCGCATTTCCCTGTCTCCAAGGTAGTCGGCCACTGCGGGGAATTGAGCCTGGGAACGCACAAAGGGAAGCGATTCTGTGCTCTATCGGGAAGGGTACATTTGTACGAGGGGCTGCCTGCTGCCGAGATCGTATTTGCCGTTCGCGTGATTGCACTTTGGGGAGCAGAGACGTTTATCCTCACCAACGCTGCGGGAGGCATCAACACCGAGTTTCGCGCGGGAGACCTGATGCTAATTAAGGACCATATTGATCTGTTGGGTGAGAACCCTCTTTGTGGTCCCAATCTGGATGCACTAGGGGAGCGATTCCCTGATATGAGCGAAGCTTATAGCCCATCACTGCTGGCACTGGCACATCAGTGTGGGGAAGAGTTGGGCTTGGCCCTCAAGCAGGGGATCTACATCGCGCTGCCCGGACCCAATTACGAAACTCCAGCCGAAATTCGGATGTGTCGGCTTTTGGGTGCTGATGCGGTTGGCATGTCTACTGTTCCCGAAGTTATTGTTCTTAACCACATGCGAAAAAAAGTAATGGGATTGTCCTGTATCACCAACATGGCGGCGGGGATTTTGCCTAAGAAATTACACCATGACGAAGTTCTCGAGACGACTCAACGAGTCAAGCAGGAATTCTCCGCCCTCCTTTTGAGAATTATCGAGAGGCTGGAAGCGAATGACTGAAAAACTTCTCCGTGCCGCCAGGCAGGCCCGCAAGAACGCCTATGCTCCTTATAGTCAATTCCAAGTGGGTGCAGCTGTTCTCACCAAAGACGGTCGGATTTTCTCCGGCTGTAACGTGGAGAACAGCACTTACGGACTGACCCTTTGCGCAGAGCGTGTTGCCATTTTTAAGGCGATTTCAGAGGGGTACCGGCAGCTGATTCGGGTCTGTATCGTGGCCGAGAGTGATAAGTTTACACCGCCGTGCGGTGCATGCCGGCAGATCATTTGGGAATTTTGCGGAGATGTCCCGATTTTGATGGCCAATCTCAAAGGGGAACGTAAAACTGTGAGCTGCGCCGAACTGCTTCCCTTGCCCTTTGAATAATCCAGAAACTAATCTGGACTGACGCACCTCACAGCCTTCCAGTGACCCAAGAAGTCAATCTTTTCTAAGGTTTCAATCCGAAGGCCCGTTTGCTCCATCAACTCCTGAAGATTCAAATCGGTGCGAAAACCGATCCGATAAAACAGAGGAGAAAGGTGTTTTTCAAGGGAACCAATGACCGGAACTTCATAGTGAAAGTGGTTCAAGAAGACTAAATAGCCTCCGGAGCGGCACACTCGCTTCATTTCCAGGATGACCTTGATTGGATCAGGCACAGTAGAAATGAAGTAAGTGGCCAGGACTCGGTCGAAGCTGTTATCTGCAAACTCAAGCTGGGTGGCATCCATTTTGAAGAGTTGGACATGATGACTGTTTAAGGCGCCAATCCGCTTACGAGCGTGGTTTAGCATTTTCAGAGAGAGATCAATCGCAGTGACCTGGATGTTCCGGGGCAGTAGGGGAAGGGATAGCCCTGTTCCAATTCCCACCTCTAACAGTTGAGCTCCAGGGAAGAGATCAAGAAGCTCTGAAGCGATCTCTCGCCCATTGTGAAAAACCTTGCCGAAGAGCAGGTCGTAAAATGTGGAATAACGATTGTACAGCTTCTCGACATATTCGATGGTCACAGATCTCGCCTCCCTAGGGTGGCTTATTCTAGCATTTTCTCTGCATCCCCCCAAGTAATTTGACGAAGCTGAAATTGGAAAGCAGATGGAAGACGGTTTGTGGGGCTTATCCGCCGACTGAAATTGACGGAATGCTGCAATCGTGCTCGGGTCCTATC
>JALLON010000325.1 GCA_027717925.1 Acidobacteria bacterium AH-259-G07
GGGGTCCATTCTCTGCTTCATGGGCCCTCCGGGTGTGGGTAAGACTTCGCTGGGACGTTCTATTGCGCGAGCTATGGGACGTAAGTTTGTGAGGATCTCTCTGGGTGGAGTCCGGGATGAGGCCGAAATTCGCGGTCACCGCAGGACTTACATCGGCGCCCTGCCGGGTCAGATCATCCAGATGATGAAAAAAGCAGGCACCAAGAACCCGGTGTTCTTGATGGACGAAGTGGACAAGATGAGCATGGATTTTCGAGGCGATCCCTCTGCGGCGCTGATGGAAGTGCTGGATCCGGAACACAACCGCAACTTCGTCGACCACTATCTGGATACTGAATTTGACCTGTCGCAGGTGTTGTTTATCTGCACCGGCAATGTTCTTCACGGCGTTCCGCGGCCGCTGCAGGATCGAATGGAGATCATCCACATCTCCGGCTACACCGAATTCGAGAAGCTGAACATCGCCCAGCAGTACCTGGTCAAAAAGCAGCTGAAGCAGCAAGGTTTGAAGCCTAAGCATATCAAGTTCACTGATGAAGGCATTCTGGAAATTATCCGCCATTTCACGCGTGAGTCCGGGGTTCGCAATCTGGAACGGGAAATTGCGAACCTGTGCCGTAAAGTGGCCCGCCAGGTTGTGGCCTCTAAGGAAAAAGAGGGTGAATGGAAGAAGGTCATCATCGACCCCGGTAAGGTGAAGGAGCTTTTAGGCGTTCAGAGATTCCGTAAGCAGCTGGCGGCAGAAGCAAGTGAAGTGGGTCTGGCCACCGGTTTGGCCTGGACTGAGGTGGGCGGGGAGGTCCTCCTGACCGAAGCCACGACCATGGAAGGTAAAGGAAACTTGACGCTCACTGGCAAGCTCGGGGATGTGATGCAGGAATCGGCAAAAGCGGCACTGTCTTTTGTCCGCTCGCGCAGTGATCAATTTGGCTTGGTCAAGGACTTCCACAAGCTAGTCGATATGCATGTGCATATCCCGGAAGGCGCCATTCCCAAAGATGGCCCCTCTGCGGGTATCACCCTGGCAACAACCATCGTTTCAGCCTTGACCGGTATCCCCGCGCGCCGTGACGTGGCCATGAGTGGTGAGATCACCCTGCGGGGTAAGGTCCTGCCCATTGGCGGCGTCAAAGAGAAGATACTCGCTGCTCACCGTGCCGGTATCAAGACGGTGATTTTGCCTAAAGATAACGAAAAAGATCTTAAAGAAATACCCGAATCGGTCCTGGAAGATGTTAAAATTGTGCTGGTGGAGACCATGGATGAGGTTTTGGATCTTGCGCTGGAGCGACCCATCAGCGAAAAGGACCGGGAAGAATTCATAAAAGAACAACAACCTCCCCAGATGGGAGGGGAAGATCGTCCGGGCGTCCACTAATCAAGTGAGAACTGACATCAACTGACAATTCATTCAAAACAGTACACAATCCGAGATTTGAATCATGTTCAGAAATAGTAACCGATTGAACTACACAAATAATCATTCTGTTAGCTGTCAACTGTCAGCGGTTACTTGAACGTCCAATTCATCAAAAGTGCAACGCGCAAGCACGAGTACCCTAAAACGACACTTCCCAAAATTGCGTTCGCGGGAAGATCAAATGTTGGAAAATCCAGCTTAATCAATAACCTAGTCGGCAAGAAGCGTTTGGCCCGGATCAGCGCCACTCCCGGGCGCACCCAGGTCATCAACTTCTTTAATGTCGACAGTCGATGGATCTTCGTAGACTTGCCAGGCTATGGATTTGCCAAGGTGCCGGCAAGGATTCGTGCCCGTTGGGGGCCGATGATCGAAGAGTTCCTAAGAGAAGATGAAAGCCTGAAGCTCACGGTCATGATCGTCGATGCTCGTCACGAGCCTACTCAACGCGACCTGGTGATGAAAGAGTGGCTGGAACAGTACCGGGTTCCACACCAAGTCGTTGCAACCAAGGTGGATAAGTTGTCATCCAACCAGCTTCAAACATCTCTTGATCGGATTGAAAATATTTTCAATCGTGGTGTTATCCCTTATTCCGCCACCACGGGAATGGGGAAGAAGGAATTGTGGCGAATACTTAAGAGGATTTAAGTCATGGCTGAAGTAAGTGCCCCTCCAATCAAGAAAAACGGGGAAGCTTTGAACATCCAAGAACTCAAAGAGCTGAACATCCAGGCGCTGAATCGTATTGCCAAGGATTTGGGTATCCCCGGCTCTGCCGGAATGCGCAAGCAAGAGCTGATCTTCCAAATCCTGAAGGCTCAAACCGAGCGTAGTGGATTGATTTTTTCAGAAGGTGTTCTGGAAACCCTCCCCGATGGTTTCGGCTTCCTCAGGGCGCCCGAATACAACTACCTCCCCGGCCCGGATGATATCTACGTTTCCCCATCTCAAATCCGCAAATTTGACCTGCGAACCGGCGACACGGTGTCAGGGCAGGTGCGTCCTCCCAAAAATGGCGAACGTTACTTCGCTCTCATTAAGGTGGAGGCGATTAACTTTGAACATCCGGATGTCGCTCGAGATCGGACGTTTTTCGAAAACCTGACGCCGCTCTATCCCGACGAACAAATTGTTCAGGAGACCACTCAGGAAAACCTTTCCGGGCGGGTGATGGACCTTCTTACCCCGCTTGGGAAAGGTCAGCGAGGATTGATTGTCTCGCCGCCTCGGGCCGGAAAAACCATGATCCTGCAAAGCCTGGCGAACTCGGTTACTACAAACCATCCTGAAGTCGTGCTCATCGTGCTGCTCATCGACGAGCGTCCTGAAGAGGTGACCGACATGGAGCGTTCCGTGCACGGTGAGGTCATCAGCTCTACGTTTGACGAGCCCGCCTCCCGGCACGTCCAGGTGGCTGAAATGGTGCTTGAAAAAGCCAAGCGCCTGGTGGAGCACAAAAAAGACGTGGTCATTCTGCTCGACTCCATCACTCGTTTGGCTCGAGCCTACAACACCATCGTCCCTCCCTCGGGGAAAGTGTTGTCCGGTGGTGTGGACTCCAACGCCCTGCAGCGGCCCAAGCGTTTCTTCGGGGCTGCCCGCAACATTGAAGAAGGCGGCAGCCTGACCATCCTTGCCACCGCCCTGATCGATACCGGAAGCCGTATGGATGATGTGATC
>JALLON010000313.1 GCA_027717925.1 Acidobacteria bacterium AH-259-G07
GGCATCCTGGAGCCTCCCCGGGGTGATCGCGGCGGAGCGGCGGGCTTCGTGGCCAATGGCGTCAAAGCGCAGTTGAATGATTTCAGGCTGGACGGTGTTGACAACAATGCGCGCACGCCCGGTGTTCAACAGCGCACCTATGATACCGTGCGACCATCCGTGGACGCCATTCAGGAATTTAGAGTGGAGACGCACAATTTCTCAGCCGAATATGGTCGTGCCGCGGGCGCTGTTGTCAATGCCACCATCAAATCGGGAACGAATGCCTTTCACGGCTCGCTCTTTGAGTTCAACAGAAACGACAGCTTGGATGCGCGCGATTTCTTCGCGCCAGCCGACCAGCCCAAACCCTTTTTGCTCGAAAATCAATTTGGTGGCACAATCGGAGGACCCATCGTTCCAGATCACACCTTCTTTTTCTTCTCCTATCAAGGCACTCGAAATCGACGTGGCCAGACCCTGGTGAAAGACGTTCCCACCGCTGCCATGCGGCAGGGAGACTTCTCCGGGGAGGCGAAAATCTTTGATCCCGCCACCACGCGTCCGAACCCTGACGGTAAGGGATTTATCCGCGATCGATTTCCTGGAGACAAGATCCCGCTTGATCGCTTTGATCCCGTCGCAAAGGCCGTAATGGACGCGTTTTTGCTGCCAGCCAATCTGCCTGGCTCGGCAAATAACTTCGCCGCAAGTCCCAATGAACCGCGTGACATAGACCAATTCACCTTTCGGATCGACACGAATCTCTCAGACGTTGACAGGCTCTTCGGCCGCTATAGTTTCGCGGATCGGACACTGACCCTCCAAGACCCCTTTGCTGCGGGAGGAGCCGACCGTGATGATAATGTGCGACGCCAGTCATTGGCGATCGGAGAGACGCACACCTTTAGTCCCACTACCATCAACGAACTTCGTCTGGGTTACAGCCGGCTGAATCCGAAAAGAGACGTGCCAGTTGACGAGCCGCTTTTCCAGCAGTTCGGATTTAAAGGAATCAATCCGCCCTCGGATGTCTTCGGTCTCCCTCGACTGCGGATCCGTGGCTATGTTAACCTGGGTAACAGACCTTTCTTACCTAATCAGAAGATTCCGGAAAGTTTCGAGGTCACGGATAACCTATCCTTTATCAGAGGTAATCATTCTCTAACCACGGGTTTTACGTACCGTTATCAGAAGGCCTATTTCAACATCGGAGACCAAGCCCGGGGAAATTTTGATTTCAGGGGTGTCTTTACGCAGGATCCGCAGAAGCGCGGCAAAACGGGCAATGAATTTGCCGATTATCTCCTCGGCTTACCCAATAATTCCCAGATTAGCAACAAATTTGACGGCCACCAGCGAAACAAGTATTGGGGCTGGTACTTTCAAGACGATTGGAAAGTGACTCCAAAACTAACGATAAATCTTGGACTCCGCTACGAGCTCTTCTACCCGGAACATGAGATCGACAACAAGCTGCTGAATTTCATTATCGGGCCCAATAAGGTCATCGTTCCCAACGACGTGATCCCCGAAGGCATTCCGGCTGATCTGGTGATGCCAATTCCCGATGGTGTGGACCCTCGCAATCTGAGGCGGCTGGACAAGGACAACTGGAGCCCACGGATAGGCTTTGCGTACAGATTGGCTGATCGGACTGTGCTCAGAGCCGGAGGTGGGATCTTTTACGGAGAAGGAATCTACACCTTTTTGGGCAGCAGCGGCCGCATTTTGGGTAACCCACCTTCGCGTATCCGAAACAGTTTCCCCTCAGATAAACTTTTCCCAGAGATCACCTTGCAAGACGGCTTCGCGGACGATGTACTGGTATTCCGGGGAGTTACAAATAAGACTCTTTTTCGCGCTCACTCCATGGATATGCCCTCACCCTACGCGTCACACTGGAGTTTGAACGTTCAACACGAGCTTCCGTGGTTTCTGGTCGACGTCGGCTACACAGGAAGTAAAGGGACGAACTTTGACGTCAGTTATAACTTTAACTCACCTTTGCCAGGTCCTGGCAAAGTCGCGAAACGTCGTCCCATTCAGGGCTTTGGGACAATTAGCAGTTATCAGGGAATGGTCAGCACCAATTACCATGCGCTGCTTTTGAAGGCCGAGCGCAGGTTCGCCGATGGCCTGGCTTTTCTGGCTGCTTACACTTACGGCAAGGCTATTGACGACGGCGGCGAACAATTCTCAGATCGCGATTTTAGGAACGTTCGGGACATCAAAGGCGACCGCGCCCGGAGCAATTTCGACCTTCGTCAGCGCTTCACCAGCTTCCTCATTTGGGACCTTCCATGGGGCACCAACAGGCGTTGGGATCTGGGGTCTTCGTGGCTTAACAATGTTGTTGGAAACTGGCAGTTCAACCTGATCAACACCCTTCGCACCGGTCAACCGTTTACTCCGCAAATGGCATTCAGCACCGCCAATACGGGAGATGCCCGGCCCAACCGAATCTGCGATGGCAATTTGTCGGGCGATCAGCGAAGCATCAACGGGTGGTTTGACAAAGGATGCTTCCCTACAGATCCAGAGTTCGGCGGGGCCGACGCTACGCTCTTCGAGTTTGGTAACGCAGGCAGAACTATATTGGATGGCCCAGGCGCAGTGAACTTCGACTTCAGTTTCTTCAAGAGAGTGCCGGTGAGCGCTCTGGGTGAGCAGGGAGAGGTTCAATTTCGAG
Source organism: Acidobacteria bacterium AH-259-G07 (assembly GCA_027717925.1). Classification (GTDB taxonomy): domain Bacteria; phylum Acidobacteriota; class UBA6911; order RPQK01; family JADFOI01; genus JALLOL01. Next base: position 2,672 of record JALLON010000313.1, read on the forward strand.
TCGAGCTCTTCAATGCCTTCAATACCCCACAGTTTGCTCGTCCCGACCGCCGCGTAGATCGTGGCAGGGGAGCCACCATTCGTTCACTGCAGAACAATATGCGGGAAATCCAGCTAGGACTGAAGATCCTCTTCTAAACCAAACTTCGAGCACGCCCCTTCTATGCGCAGGGCAACCGCCGCTGGACCGCAGCGGCGGTTGCCCTGCCTTTTTTGTTCGTAGTCTTCCAGCTTCAATTATTCCTCCGCATCCTCCACCTAAAGCTTACTTTCGACACATTCAAATTTAAGTACGGTGGCGGCTGCGGCGTTGTGCTCTGGGCTCACTGGGAATATCTTGGCTCAGGTGTCATGTGGGAGGACAGTGAATGGTTCGTTTTTCCTAGTCTGGAGGACCCGGAAGTGACGCTTATCAGTGGTCAAGATCCGCAGGGTGCCGAGACGTTCAGCCGCGGCTGCTACGGCGGCATCCGCGAGTCCTATCTTCAGGTCTTTGTACTGCCTAATCAGCTCTTGACACCGCTCGAGATC
>JALLON010000314.1 GCA_027717925.1 Acidobacteria bacterium AH-259-G07
CCTGCGGCATATGCGCGATTCTCCGGGGGGTTGTCCCGCTACCGCTGGATCGTTCACAAACTTATGCAAGGGCGGGCCGGTGGCCCGCCCGAACTGCAAATGCAGCGAGAACGGTTCGGGCGAGCCACCGGCGCGCCCCTACACTGTGGATCATTCGGCTGAAGCGATTAGGCGATCTTGCGAAAGCTTCGATAGAGGGTATCGCGCTGGGCTGGAATGAAACCGGCTTCCTCGATCAGGCGGACGAGGTCGTCCCGAGTGGCTCTGTAGTGACCACCTGCCGCGCTGATGACATTCTCTTCAATCATGATGCTGCCGACGTCATTGGCTCCATAGTGCAGGGCAATCTGCGCGACCTTTAAACCCTGCGTCAGCCAGGATACCTGGACGTTTTTGAAGTTGTCCAGGTAGAGACGGCTGAGGGCCAGAAGCATGAGGTACTCCACCGGAGCAACCTCTTTATGAATTGAAGCCTGCATGGGAGTCCCTTCCAGCTGCACATTCCAGGGGATGAAGGCCACAAAACCGCCTGTCTCATCTTGCAGCCGCCGAAGCTGATCCAGGTGCTCAACACGCTCTTTCAAGGTCTCCCCTGCGCCGATCATCATGGTGGCAGTCGTCAGCAAGCCCTCTTCATGGGCAATACGCATCACTTCCAACCACTCCTTGGCAGTGCACTTCCCGGGACTGATCTGCCGGCGCATTCTCTCCACCAAAATTTCTGCACCACCGCCCGGGATGGAATCCAAACCGGCTTCTTTCAAGCGGCCAATTGCCTCTCGGATGCTGATCCTGCTCAAACGGGCCAGAACGACAACTTCCGGCGGGGAGAAACAATGCAGGTGGATTCGGTATCGTTCTCGGATAGAACTCAGCAAATCTTCGTAATATTCGATCTTTAGCTTGGGGTGCATTCCTCCCTGCATCAGGATTCCAGTGCCACCGAGGGCGATTGTCTCTTCGATCTTCCTGAAAATGCTCTTCAAAGGGAGAATGTAACCCTCCTTATCTCCCGGTTTCCGATAAAAATTGCAGAAGGTGCAGCGTGCAACACAAACGTTCGTGTAGCTGATATTACGATCAATCAGAAAGGAAACGATGTTATGGGGATGTTTCTTGCGGCCTACATAGTCCGCAGCCTGTCCGATCTTGTGAAGCTTTCCGGAGGATAAAAGAACGAGCGCCTCCTCGGGGCCAATCCGCTGGTCCCGGTACACCTTCTCCAGGATGGTGTCGACTGAGTGCATGCCGGCCATTGTAAGTTTGCAAGATCCAGATTACAACCGTATGAGCTGTGAGTTTTGAGTGGTGAGTTTAGAGCTTTGAGTTCTGAGGTAGGAGCTTTTGAGCTACTGAGCCTTGAGCTTCAAAGCGGGCGTGCTACCACAGCACCACAGCACGAAAGCACGACAGCACCACAGCACGAAGGCACGAAAGCACGAAAGGAAGGCGCAGCCGCCTCACAACCGATAACCCTCGGCCTGCAGTAATCTCTTGGCGATGTCACGGCGCATCCAGATTGAGGGTACCAGAGAGTGCTTGCTAAACCGTCGCAGGGCGGCCTGGTACATGCGCTGATCGTCTCCTTCACAGATCGCCGCCAAAACTTTCTTCCCGGAGAGATTGACCTTTTCGATAGCATCGTGGATGTAACATCGAATTAATTTCTCATATATTTCGACGCGATCAGGGTGATTTGTGGCAATCTTCAAGACTCTGAGCAGCCCACTTTCCATCGCATAGACTTCCATGGTCATGTCGGTTACGCACATAAGGATCTCCTGCTGATCGGTCAACTCCTCGCCATATTTCTGGGCCGCCAAACCGGCCACCATCAAACTGGCTTTTTTGGCATTCTCCACAATCCGTTTCTCTTCAGATAATCTCTCTGTAGGATCCATCTCTTCCGGAAAAGAGGTCAATTCAGAGAATATTTGCTGAGCGGCTTGCATGAGCGCCAGCTCTCCTTTCATAGCGCGCCGCAGAAGCATCCCTGTGATGAGGAGGCGATTAATTTCGTTTGTCCCTTCGAAGATGCGATTGATCCGGGAATCCCGATAGTAGCGTTCCACCGGATATTCCTGGCTGTAACCATTGCCGCCATAGATCTGAACAGCTTCATCCACCACGAAGTCCAGCATTTCGGTGCCCCACACCTTGATAATCGAGCATTCGACGGCATATTCCTCGATAGCCTTCAGAGCCTGTGCTGGATCCTCCGCCTCCACTTCCTGGAGTCTACGGTCGATCATACCCACCGTGCGGTATGACATGCTTTCTGCCACCCAGGTGCGAATTGCCATTTCAGCCAGTTTCTCCCGGATTGCCCCAAATTCGGCGATAGCTCGCCCAAACTGATGCCGCTCGAGAGCATAGCGGACGGAATCGGTGATCGCATGCTTAGCCCCACCGACACAGCCGGCCCCCAACTTGAAGCGCCCAATATTAAGAATGTTCAAGGCGATCTTGTGTCCCTTTCCCCTCTCGCCCAGAACATTTTCAGCAGGGACAGGGACATTTTCGAGCCCCAGAGTCCGGGTCGAGGAACCTTTGATTCCCATCTTTTTCTCCTCCGCCCCAACCTTGACTCCTGGAAAATCTCGTTCCACGATGAAGGCACTGAAGTCTTTTCCATCGATCTTGGCAAAGACAATGAAAAGGTCAGCAAATCCTGCATTTGTAATCCACATTTTTTCGCCGTTAAGAATCCAGTGTTTTTCATCTGGACTTAATACTGCCGTGCTCTTGGCGGCCAGTGCGTCAGATCCGGATTCAGCTTCGGTCAAGGCATAGGCGGAAAGGAGCTCGCCATTGGCCAATTTGGGGAGATATTTCTGTTTTTGCTCTTCGGTTCCAAAATAGACGATGGGAAGGGTGCCGATGCCACAGTGCGCCCCGTAGGAAACCGCGAAAGATCCAACCTGGGATAATTTCTCGGAAACAATAGTTGAACTGGGTTTGTCCAATCCCAATCCTCCATATTTCTCAGAAACATCGATGGCCAGAAGACCCAGTTCAGCTGCTTTTCGAAGAAGTTCAACAGTGAGTTCCGGCTCCTGGTGCTCGATCTGTTCGATCCGTGGCTGCAACTCCTGATCCACGAAACGCTGCGTGGTCTCGCCAATCATATGGTGCTCTTGAGTGAAATCTTCGGGAGTGAAAATATCCTGTGGCTCACTCGCCCTAATTAAGA
>JALLON010000315.1 GCA_027717925.1 Acidobacteria bacterium AH-259-G07
ACTTCCGGGGCAGGCGTACTGTTCCGTCATCCTGATATTTATAAAACTTCCCCAATGCCGCCTTCGCCGAGCTTTTCTAGGATTTTGTAATGGCTAATGGTCTTTCCGACCATGAAGTCGCCTTTCCTCGATTGGGTAGAAGAAATTTTGCCTAAATGATAAGTCTACAACAACCGAGCACTGATGAAACAAAAGACACTACACGGGGACCTCCTCCCCAAGAAGAAAAACTCCTATATTGAAATCTCGATTCTGCTCCCAAAGACATGGAATAAGGTGTATATAAGTTAGTTATGATTGCGTTAATTCTTCTGGTGCTACTTCTTACCCCTGCATGGAGCTTTGCACAGGAAACCGAAGAGACGAAGAAAGAGCCCCCTCTGGCTGAGCTTGGACGCAGAGAGCGGGAACGAAGAGCCAATATGAAAGAAGTCGGCGTCATCACCAACGCCGATTTGAAGAATATGAAAGGTCTTGTCAGTACAGGCGGAAGGCCTCCGACTGCCGCTTCCGAAGGTACGGGGGAGGGAGAATCCGGATTGGAAGAGTATTCTGAAGACGGCGAAAAAGATCCTGAGGCCTGGCGGGCATTATTCGATGAGGCTCGGCTGGACCTGAAGAACGCTGTGAATCGAAGTCTGGTCCTTCAGCTCAAGATGAACTACCTCCGAAACACCTGGTTGCGTGAGGATGACGGTACAACACAAGCCAGGATCCAACAGCAGCTGCAGGAAACCCTGGGGGACATTGAAAGCAGCCCACAAGAGATTCAAGCCGCCAGGGAAGCCCTCCAGGCACTTCAAAGCGAAGCTCAACAGGAAGGCCTACTCCCAGGAACCATTCGCGAACTCGTGGGTGAACTCCCCCAGGGCGAGGGCATCCTCACTTCACTGGGTAGGTGATTCCGCCTCAAAGAGGTTGATTGTTGAAGGGTCTACCCCCCAGGGCGTAAGAGTGGGGGGGGGTGAGGCAGAAATTTTTTTGCTGCAGATTTTTTTCAACCCCAGACTTTGCTCGCCTTTCCAATTACCTTCCTGATTCAATACTCTTCTCAGATAGAGACATGTTCCAGACAGAATATTTTGATCCTAGCTGGATTTGCCAGGAGCTTTACCACCCAGCCAAACTAGGAGGAATATCGATCCAAGGTTTCTTGCCTTCAGAATTCAAGGAAGAATTGCTTTGTGAAATCAAAAATAATTCCCGGCTATTTAGAAGGGCTCCAAGAAAATACATCAACGCATTTCAGGAGTTTGATTATTTCCATCTGGGAGAGGCTGATCAGAAGAGAGTCAAGGGCGATTTCAAGGCAATGTATCGCCTCAGGGAGGGTTATGCCGATCTTTGTAGCGCCCTTTCCAAGAGAGCACAATTCTCGACTGCTGGCCATCCTAATTCCATTACAGTTCAAAGATATTGGGAGAGGTCCCTAGGCATCACCCCGCACCGAGATGAAAGCAAATACATTAATCTGATTTCCATATTCATCCTGGAAGGCGAAGCTCCTTTCTTCGTCTGTTCAGACAGGCAGAAATCTCAGTGTACACAGCTTCCTGCTTTGCCAGAAGATTTGATCCTTTTGCGGACTCCAAGGAATCCAGAGGAAAAGCGCCTGAGACCTATTCATTGTGTAGGCAGAGTAACTCAAGAAAGATACTCCGTGACATTCAGACAAATTGAATGAGTTTTCCCCCAGCTGGAGACCAGTAAGGAATGTGCCGGAGAAAGTCCCCTGCTTTCGCTGCAAAGTAAATCGCCAATGCGTCAGAAGGTAACGATCCAGTGGTCTGTGGTTGATGGTTCATCTGGCCGCTTTTTGCGGTCTCTGATTGGCACGCTTATTAACGGCAACGCCCCTCCTGGAGGTGGGGGAATCGATTTCACGCTAGATGGCCCCTTCCGAACCGGTACCAAAGGAATAACGAAAGCGCCTGGTTCAAGTCACGTTGGGAGTCCTAACTAGAGGATTCCCGACATGAGATCCTGGCCGTAGCTAGCTTCCTCTCTAGACAGTATCCTTTTACTATCAGTAAAATTGCACTCTAGATATCAATTTGGGAGGAGCTTGGATAACTATGCTATTCGATCCCATTTACCTGATTTTCATGGCCCCCGCTCTGGCCCTGTCCTTGTGGGCCAGTTGGAGGGTTAAAGCCAACTTCAACAAATACTCCTCGGTCCGGTCTTTGCGAGGGATAACCGGGGCTGAGGCCGCAGCCGAACTGCTTCGTAGAGCAGGCATCACCGATGTAAAGATTGTTCGCACTCACGGCAAACTTTCCGACCACTACAACCCCATAACAAGAACCTTGGCACTGTCTGAGGGCGTTTACGATTCCTCCTCGATCGCGGCCGTCGGGGTAGCAACTCACGAGGCTGGCCACGCGCTGCAACATGCGCAGAATTATGCACCACTGTGGGTGCGCTCCCTGCTGGTGCCGACAGCTAACATCGGTTCAAGTATCGGCTACTTTGTCATGGTCATCGGGCTTGTAATGGCCTCCACGAATATGGTGCTGTTCGGGGCCGTGCTCTTTTCAGCGGTGCTGCTTTTCCAGATTGTGACGCTCCCGGTGGAATTTAACGCATCGAGTCGGGCCAAGTCCCTGGTCGTGGAGCACGGCATTATCCTGCCCCAGGAGCGGATCGGGGTGGATCGCGTCTTAAATGCAGCCGCTCTCACCTACGTTGCCGCCGCAGTGACGACCTTGCTCACCTTGCTCTACTTTCTGATGCGCGCCCGCCGGTAAAACCAATCGATTTGGATGCCAAGGAAGCAATACGTCAAGGTTTGGTGATTCCCCCATTGTGAGATAAGGTCAGGACAACACTGAGCAAAATCAGCAAGGGAGCGGTGCCACATGCCAAAAGTCATTTGTGTGCATGAATATGTGCTCAAAGCAGGCGTTGATCCAGAGCAATTTGAAAAAGCCATCCAAGAGGCCCAGCAACGAGGTCTACTGCGGCTTCCTGGGCTGGTGGAGTATCACTTTGGCAAAGGAGTTAAGGGCTCTCGGAACGGGCATCATGCTGCCATTTGGGTCTATGAGAGCGTAGAGGCCTGGGAAAAGCTCTGGGGTGCACCTGAGGAGCCTCTGGACCAAGAAAATTATCTGGACAATTGGAAGATCTGGGAGAATGAGATCCTGGCACCTTTCTTAGACCGGGACCCTGACAAGATTGA
>JALLON010000316.1 GCA_027717925.1 Acidobacteria bacterium AH-259-G07
GGCGTCGGGTGTCAGTTTTGTCGAAGATGTGCTTCAGATGAAAGCGGGCGGTATTCAGCGTGATTCGGAGTTCTTCAGCCGCTTCCTTGACACTCTTGCCTTGCATCAGTAAGAGCGCCATCCTGGATTCAGCCGGAGTGAATCCGTAGAGCCGAGTCAGTAGCTCGTCGTGAGGCTCGGGCGTTCGTTCCGGATCACTCACAAAGACTGCGGCGGCAGCGCCGGGCTGGAAGAAGAGGTTATCGTTTTCGCAGATTGGCGTTACCAAGATATTCAGCGGTCGTTTGAAGGACGGCCGAGGAAATCCGAATGCGCCTCCGCCATTATGGAGACCAAGGCCTAAGCTGGTTTGAATCGCCTCATGGACGAGCGTGTGGAGCTCAAGGGTTTGTTCACTGCGGGCGGCATGGAGTCCGTTGGTGTCAAAGCTCAGCCCGTCTTTTTGATTTACGATGGTCTCGGCACTTCGATTCATCAGGAGAACCTGGCCTTTGTCGTCAAGCAGAATGACGCCAAGGGACCAACGATTGAGGGCGTCGCTTGCTGCCTTCTGCTGAATCTGTAAGCTGGTGATCCGCTGATGAAGCTGGAGGGCACGCTGAAGGTGGGGCATCAAAATCTTTAAAAGTGACAACTCCTCTTCGGCAAAGGGCTTTGCATCCTTGCGACGTGTTAATCCTATAATGCCAGTCAGAGATTCCTTCTTTGAAATAATGCCGTTCACCCCGTGAAATAGTTTCTGAGGCGCTATCCAATCATTGTAGAACTCACTTTGAACTGCTTCTTCCTCGGGACAAAGCATCTGGCTAGGGCATACTTTTCCGGGCAAAAGCAGGTGTTTTCCTCGAATCATGTAAATGTTCTTGGCTGCATAGTATTCTTCGTAAGAACGTACATAGGTGGGATCGAATCCGACAGTGGCAGAGGCGTTCCCCTCTTGGCTGCGGAGGTCCTGCACCCCAATGGTGTTAGCCGTGGTTTTTAGAACCTGTCTGAGCCTTTCGAGGAAAACTGGCCAGCGTTCTGGATTGCTGGCAGCATCATAAATGAGTCCGACTAGCTCCAGGATGGCTTCTTGAGAATGCATGTTGGCCTCCGGGGACTGTGTTCAGCGTGGACAGGAATGCGAAGATCAAGCTGTATAATAGAGCGCAACAGTTGAAGAGTCCCCCTTGTGTGTGATCAACTATTAGCCTATTGCAACCGTAAAACCTCCACAATCGAGGGAGCTAGAACCCGCTTCTGGACAGGCCTCGCTACTTTGTTCAGAAGCTATTGATTTCAGTGTGGTACACATCCACCCAAGCTTTATAGCTGTCGTGAACCGTGACCATCCACCATTGGTCTACGCGTACAGGCATGGTAAACGACCCATAGGTCGTGTTGGATACGATTCCTCCGTGTTCGCCGTAGTGATAAAGTGCATACCCAAATGGCACGTCAGGCGGGTCCCCGTCGCCGATCTAACCTGTTACCACCATCCGAACCTCGGGCCTAATACCTTCTTTCGCAACAAGTGTCACTGTGACGATGCCGGAGCCGTAGGCTGAGTTCGGAGGGATTCTCGTATTGACGGGGACGAACGAGGATTGTCTTATCGCTGCGGCTTGCTTGCCGGTTGTTTCGGATAGTTCGGGGAACCTTGAGAGACCGAAGTCTTGGGGATTCGGGCCAGACATTGCATACCTCCTTTTTTATTGTCGTGCGTAACAGGTCACTTAAGGGTTTAAACCTTCCTGAGCGATAATGCGGATCGGTTCCTCATTAAACCGTCCCAAGAGAAACTGCAAGATTTTGCCGTCGTCATAATCTTGTTCACGTAAGAGTGGAAGACTTATTATATTAGGTTGATTCGGATTTAATTCCGGTGCATTGCAGTTGATTTTGCTCCTGCTTATATAGGGGAAGTCAAGGAAAATCAGGGGGTTGGTGGGGTTTCAGGAGGGTTGGTTTTAGTCCTTTAGGATTTAGGTTGACAGATTGGGGATTTTATCGCGCTGTGGTATAGTTTTGGGCGTTGCGAGAAGCGGCGTGAGAATGTTAGGTTCTCTTGCTCATCCTGGCCCCAGCTATTCTTCTGGTTATCGTTAGCCCCTTCACACACTCACGGTAGCTCGCTCGGCAACAGTCCCGACAATACCCTCCAGCGCAAGAGAGCTTCGATCCCGACCACTAGCGGAAAGGATTCTCAAAGTGACGGAAAGGCCGTGTTACTACAACAAACGTCCCCTTATTATGGTTTTGTTCCTACGACTCTTCTCTGGTAAGAATCCAGTCGATGCTCTTGCCCGAATACACTTTCAGCCTCAGGAGGATTTCGAGTGTCAGTGCACTCCGACCGAGCATATGCGAGTCCGAGGAAGTCCCGCGTTTGCAGCATCTTGCCAAGGTTTATGGTGGGTAGTGATGGATGGAACGTCTCTTCTAATTTCACGGGGTGAACGGCATTATTTCAAAGAAGGAATCTCTGACTGGCATTATAGGATTAACACGTCGCAAGGATGCAAAGCCCTTTGCCGAAGAGGAGTTGTCACTTTTAAAGATTTTGATGCCCCACCTTCAGCGTGCCCTCCAGCTTCATCAGCGGATCACCAGCTTACAGATTCAGCAGAAGGCAGCAAGCGACGCCCTCAATCGTTGGTCCCTTGGCGTCATTCTGCTTGACGACAAAGGCCAGGTTCTCCTGATGAATCGAAGTGCCGAGACCATCGTAAATCAAAAAGACGGGCTGAGCTTTGACACCAACGGACTCCATGCCGCCCGCAGTGAACAAACCCTTGAGCTCCACACGCTCGTCCATGAGGCGATTCAAACCAGCTTAGGCCTTGGTCTCCATAATGGCGGAGGCGCATTCGGATTTCCTCGGCCGTCCTTCAAACGACCGCTGAATATCTTGGTAACGCCAATCTGCGAAAACGATAACCTCTTCTTCCAGCCCGGCGCTGCCGCCGCAGTCTTTGTGAGTGATCCGGAACGAACGCCCGAGCCTCACGACGAGCTACTGACTCGGCTCTACGGATTCACTCCGGCTGAATCCAGGATGGCGCTCTTACTGATGCAAGGCAAGAGTGTCAAGGAAGCGGCTGAAGAACTCCGAATCACGCTGAATACCGCCCGCTTTCATCTGAAGCACATCTTCGACAAAACTGACACCCGACGCC
>JALLON010000317.1 GCA_027717925.1 Acidobacteria bacterium AH-259-G07
CTCTCTGAGGCGTATCAGCAAGCCGGGCCGTCGAGTCTACACCAGTAAGGATGATATTCCACTGGTATTGGAAGGTTTGGGCATCAATATCCTTTCCACCTCCGAGGGCATCTTGACCGGTAAGAACGCCAAGGAGCAGGGAATCGGCGGAGAAATCCTTTGCGAAGTGTACTGAATTATGTCGCGTGTTGGAAGAAGGAAAATCAAGATTCCATCGGGAGTTCAGGTCAGCATACAGAAGGATCGGGTGCGGGTCGAGGGACCACGAGGCAAGCTAGAGACACCTTTGCCGAGCCGGATCAAAGCTGAGCTGGCTGACGGAGTTCTGGTGACCCACCGTGAAAATGACGAAAAAAAGCTGAAGGCTCTCCACGGATTGACGTCTTCCCTCTTGGGCAATGCCGTGACCGGTGTCACCGAGGGATTTAGAAAAGAACTGGATGTTGTTGGTATTGGATATCGAGCCAATGTGGAAGGGAAGAGCCTGAATCTTGGTTTGGGTTTTTCGCACCCGCTCGAGTTTCCTGTGCCGGAGGGAATTGAAATCAAGATCGAGCGTACTCGCAAATCCACTGCAAACTATGTTGCAAGCATCGTCATCAGTGGGAACGACAAACAGCGTGTTGGGCAAGTCGCCGCAGATATTCGAGCGCTTCGTCCCCCCGATCCCTATAAGGGCAAAGGTATCCGCTATGCCGACGAAGTCGTCAGATTGAAGGTCGGTAAGAAGGGGGCCTAATGGCTGAGCACTTAACAAGGAAAGCCAGAAGATCGAAAAGACATGGGCGGATCCGAGGAAAGATTCACGGAACCCAGCAGCGTCCCCGCCTGTGTGTTTTTCGAAGTCTCAAGCATATGTACGCACAGTTGGTTGACGACAACCAGGGAGGGACAATCTTGGCCGTTTGCACCGTGAAGCTGGATGGCAGGAAGCTAAAGAACGGGGGCAGTGTCGAAGCCGCCAAAAAAGTGGGTGAAACGATTGCCAAAAAGGCAGTGGAGAAAGGAATCGAAACGGTTGTTTTTGATCGAAGTGGATACATCTATCATGGCCGGGTAAAGGCTGTGGCAGAAGCCGCCCGGAAAATGGGCCTCAAATTCTAAGGGATTGTAATGGCCAATGCTGAAGTCACTGAAGTAGAACTTAAAGATCAGGTCGTATCGATAAACAGGGTAACCAAGGTTGTCAAGGGTGGGAAGAATTTGAGTTTCAGTGCCCTGGTGGTGGTTGGGGACCAGAAAGGCCGTGTCGGTTATGGAATGGGTAAAGCCAAGGAGGTGCCTGCTGCGATCCGCAAGGGAATTGAAAAGGCCAGGAAGAGCCTGATCGAAATCCCATTGAACGGCCCCACGATTCCCCACGCCGTATTGGGGACTTTCGGATCGGGAAGGGTCGTGCTCAAGCCTGCCCGGGAGGGAACAGGTGTCATCGCCGGCGGACCGGTTCGAGCAGTAATGGAGTCAGCCGGGGTTAAGGACGTCGTAACCAAGTCACTTGGGTCGGCCAATCCACAGAACGTCATCAAGGCTACTTTTCAAGGACTGCTTCAGCTGCGCAGTCCAGAGCAAGTCGCAAAAACTCGAGGGATTCCGGTTGAGGATTTGTAATGGCCAAGAAAAAAACAATCAAAATGAAGTATGTTCGAAGCAGCATCGGCAGGTCAGAGCATCAGAGAAAAGTCGTGCGCGGTCTTGGCCTGAGAAAGCTCAATCAGATTGTCGAGCGTCCCGATACAGCCGCAATCCGGGGGATGGTCGCAAAAGTTTCTCACCTGGTTGAAATTGTTGAGGGAGAAGGATCGTGAGCTTGGAATTGCATAAGTTAACCCCCGCTAAAGGCGCGAACAGAAAACGCAAGCGTATAGGCCGAGGGCCGGGATCGGGTTATGGCAAAACTGCCGGAAAGGGCCATAAGGGACAGAAATCTCGTTCCGGCTACCGACAGCGACCCGGGTTTGAGGGTGGACAGATGCCACTTTATCGGCGGGTGCCCAAGCGCGGTTTTCGAAACATCTTTGCGAAAAAATACGCCATCCTGAATGTGCGAGACCTGAATCGGTTCAAAGAGGGAACCACCATCACACCTGAGCTTCTCCTCGAAGAGCGCATCCTCAAGAAAATAGGGGACGGCCTCCGTATCCTGGGGGAAGGGAACCTGGAAAAGAAGGTCACTGTGCACGCGCATCATTTCAGCGAGGCTGCACGAACGAAGATCGAGCAGGCCGGTGGTAGTGTTGAGGTGCTAAAAGCGAGGCACTAAGTTAATGATAGACCTGAGCTATTTGGCCGGAAGCGTCCGGAACATCATCAACATCCCCGAGCTGCGCAAGCGCGTCATTTTTATGTTAGCTTTGCTGGCGGTCTATCGAGTGGGAAGCTTCATTCCTACTCCGGGAGTCGACAGCCGCGCCCTGGAGACATTCTTTGAACAGCAGGCGGGCACGATTTTCGGTTTTCTTGACGTATTCGTCGGAGGTAATTTAAGCCGTATGTCGATCTTCGCTCTGGGCATCATGCCTTACATCACGGCTTCTATTATCCTGCAGCTCCTGACCGTGGTGTGGCCCTACCTTGAGCGGCTCTCCAAAGAAGGAGAACTTGGTCGCAAGAAGATTACTCAATACACGCGTTATCTGACCGTCGGCTTAAGTCTGTTTCAAAGTTTTGCCACGTCAATGGCCCTGGAAAAGACAGCATCGGACCCTCCAATTGTTCCCAATCCCGGTTTTGGGTTTAGATTGATGACGATACTCACGTTGACCACCGGAACGGCTTTTATCATGTGGATTGGGGAGCAGATTTCCGAACGGGGGATCGGAAACGGGATCTCCCTGGTCATTTTTGCTGGGATTGTCACTGGCTTGGTGCCGGCATCGATTTCCCTATTACGGGGTTTGCCTCCACCGCTGGGGACGGGAGAGCGAAGCATTTTCGAGATTGGGATGTTGCTGATCTTGATGGTGTTGGTCACCGCGGCGGTCGTTTTTGTGGAACGAGGGCAACGCCGAATACCCATTCAGTATGCGAAGCGTGTAGTGGGACGAAAAATCTACGGAGGGCAGTCAACACATCTTCCCCTGCGGGTTAACTCCGGAGGAGTGATTCCCGTGATCTTCGCCGCTTCAATTGTCGCCTTCCCATCCACCCTAGGGCTGGTTTT
>JALLON010000318.1 GCA_027717925.1 Acidobacteria bacterium AH-259-G07
AAAATTGTGTATTCTCTGTGCCCAAGGCGGAGAGAGGACCCCGATTGCACCAGCCATCGGGGTCCGGTTGTGGCGGCTCTGTGAAGGACCCACCACCTAAGCACAGATAGCCTGCCATGATTTTGGGCCGTTGTCCAGTCCCCGCCTCGGGGAAAGGATGGCAGGCTGCTCGCAACCCCCTTTTCGTCAACGCTTTTGCCGCGCCCAAGGCTGCGGCGCACTGTTCTGGATCTGCCGCTCCTGTGACCGGGGACATCGTTACTGCAGTCCGCCCTGTCGCGAGAAAGCCCGCCGTCAGCAGCGCCGTGAGGCCAACCGTCGCCATCAGCAAAGTCCAGAAGGACGGCTCGACCACCGGGACCGTCAGCGCGCCTATCGCCACAGATGCGCCCGGGCCCGCGTGACGGATCAAGGTAGACAAAGCCCCGTTGTTTGGGCCAGCATTCCTGCATCACCGTTCGTGGCTTCTTTGGCCTTCAAAAAAGCCCACGAGCGGCCAGAGGAGGAGGCAGATGCCCAACAGAGGTCCTTTGAACTTCGCGCGTTTTCCCACTTCCGGGTGGTTTTTTGCGTGGTCTGTGGTCGTTCGGGCTGCTTTGTCGACCCGTTTCAGGAAGGGGGTTGAAAGATGATTAGTTCCGAGCTGCTGGCCAAGATCCGTCATCTCTTTCACGCCGAACATTGGACGATGGGCACCATCGCCGCCGAACTGGGGCTGCATCGGGAAACCGTGCGCCGGGCTCTGGAGACCAATCGCTTCCATCGCCATGCAGGGAAGCGGCCCAAGGTGACGGATCCCTACCTCGAGTTCATCCGAGAGACCCTGGAAAAATACCCCCGCCTGCGGGCCACTCGGATTTACCAGATGATTCAGGCTCGGGGTTACACCGGTTCGGTGGTCCAGTTGCGGCGCGTGGTGGCGGGGCTGCGGCCCCTGCAGCGCGAGGCCTTCCTGCGGCTGCGCACCTTTGCCGGCGAGCAAGGGCAAGTGGACTGGGCCCACTTTGGGAAAGTCAGGATGGGCCAGGCCCAGCGCCGCCTGTCCTGTTTTGTGCTCACGCTTTCTTATTCGCGGGCGCTGTACTTGGAGTTTTTCTTCGACCAGAGCCTGGAGAATCTGCTTCGCGGTCACGTGCGCGCCTTCCACCAGCTGGGGGGCTGCCCCAGAATCCTTCTTTACGACAATCTGAAAAGTGTGGTGCTCGAGCGCCGCCGCGATGCCATCCACTTCCATCCCCGTATGCTGGAGCTGTCGGCCCATTACCATTTTGCGGCCCGCCCTTGTCGACCTGCCCGCGGCAATGAGAAAGGACGTGTCGAAAGGGCAATCCAATATATCCGCTCCTCGTTCTTTGCCGCCCGGCCCTTTACCACCCTGCAGGACTTTAATCGTCAAGCGTTTCTGTGGCGCGACCAGATCGCCCACGCCCGGCCCTGGCCGGGCGACCGCTCCCGAAGGGTTCAGGAGGTCTTCGAAGAAGAAAAAAAGCACCTCTTACCTCTGCCCGCCCATCCCTTCGACACCGACCTGGTGCTGCCGGTCTGCTCCGGCAAAACCATCTGTGTGCGTTTCGATCTCAACGATTACTCCATTCCCCCGGCGGCCGTGGGTCGCTCTTTGACCCTGGTGGCCTCCCATCGCCTGGTGCGCATTCTGGACGGAAGGACCGAGATCGCTCGCCACCGCCGCTCGTATGATCGAGGCCAAGTCAGGGCCGACCCCGAGCACCAGAAGGCTCTGCTGGAAGAAAAACGAAAAGCGCTCGGGGCCACCCCCTCCGGACGCCTGGCCCAGGCGGTTCCCGAAAGCGAAGCCTTTCTGGATGCCGCCTTTCAGCGCGGAGAATCGGTGGCCCGCCAGACGCGACAACTGCTGCGGCTACTCGATGAGTATGGCGCCCAGGAACTTCGAGCCGCCCTGGGCGAGGCTCTCGAGCGCCACACGCCCCGCGCTTCCTCCGTGGCTTTTCTGCTCAAAAAACGCCGGCGCTTGCTCAAGCAGCCGCCTCCCTTGCCCGTGGACCTCTCTCGACGCCCGGAGTTGGCCGAGCTCGACGTCCAAGCCCATAACCCGGAGACCTATGATGAACTCTCTGAGCCAGACGAATCCTGATCTGGTCGCGCAACTGGCCCACATCGGCCTGCGCACCACCTCGGAAAATCTGGATGATTTCTTGGCCCGCGCCACCAAAGCCCGCTGGTCGCCTCGCCTCCTGCTCGAAGAGCTGGCGCAAAGGGAGGAAGCCGATCGTGCCCGCCGCTCTCTGGAGCGCCGACTGCGCTGCTCCCGCATCGGGCGTTTTAAACCCATGGCCGACTTCGATTGGAACTGGCCTAAGAAAATCGATCGGGAAATCATCGAACGGGCTTTCACTCTGGACTTTATCCAGGAAGGCCGCAATCTGATTCTGCTCGGCTCCAATGGCCTGGGCAAGACCATGATCAGCAAGAACATCGCCCACGCGGCGGTGCTGGCCGGCTACTCGGTGCTCTTTCGCACCGCCTCGGAAATCCTCGATGATCTGCAGTGTGACTCCCCCGAGCTGCAGCGCCGCAAGCTGAAAAACTATGCTCGCCCCCATCTGCTGTGTATTGATGAAGTTGGCTACTTGTCCTATGACACCCATGCCGCCGACCTGCTCTACGAAATCGTCAACCGCCGCTACGAGCACCGCTCCCTTATCGTGACTACGAACCGAGCCTTTCGAGAGTGGAATGCGGTGTTCCCCAATGCCACCTGCATTGCCAGTCTGCTCGACCGACTCACCCATCATGCCGACGTGACCCTCATTGAGGGACAAAGCTATCGGGTGCGCGAAAGCGAGCAAGAGGCCGCCGCTCGTAGAAAAAAGCCATGAGTACACGCCGCCTGTTCCCACCCTGCCGAGAATACGTCCAGGCGGTGCTGGCCGCCTATCTGGAGCTTCCCGAAACCCCAGCTCGTGCTCGCCCCCCGGACCGCCAACTGGCGCGCCAGCTTTGCCGGCGCGCTATCCCTCTCTCAGTCGTTCAAGACGCCTTGCTCCTCGCCACGGCCCGCCGCCTCACTCGACCACCCCATGCGCCTCCACTCTCTCTCATTCGTTCCCTTTACTACTTCCTGCCCGTGATCGACGAACTGTTACAAAATCCGCTCCCCACCGGTTACGCTGAGT
>JALLON010000032.1 GCA_027717925.1 Acidobacteria bacterium AH-259-G07
GGTCGAATTGTTGTGCTAGGTTCAACGGCGGTAAGGCATCCCGGGCAAGATCTTCCTTCAGGGAGTTGGCTCAAACTTCTTGACAGGAAGAAGGGGAGAGACTAAACACGTTACGTTCTCTCATAACAAAAAAGACCAAATTATTGAGGAGGGGTTTGTATGCGTATTAGAAACCTTGTCTACGATTCTCTCGCCAGCGTTTGCCTGCTGGCATTTCTAGTCCCGGCAACTTGTTTGGGGCAAACCTTTGAAGCCACCATCACTGGGATAATCACGGATACGACCGGTGCTATCTTACCGGGGGTGGAGATCACCGCTACCAACCAGGAAACGAACGTGCAGAGCACGGCGCTCAGTGGTGACGCCGGCTATTACACTATCGTAGGCCTTAGCCCGGGACTCTACCGGGTCGAAGCAGAAATGCCCGGCTTTAAGAAGTATGTCCAGTCCGATATTAGGCTTGGGGTTAATCAGGTGGGGCGGATCGACATCGAGCTGGAGATCGGACTAATCACGGAAGAAGTGCAAGTGATCGGGGAGGCACCGATCCTGCACACGGAGAGCGCCGAAAAGGGGTCGGTGATTTACAACGAGGAAATCATCGATTTGCCGCTGGAAGGTCGAGAGTTTTACGAGCTGGTTTTTTTGACGGTTGGTGTCATTCCCGAGCAGGAGGGCGGACAGGGTGGTTTTGCCAGTGTCAACGGTGCTCGGCTCGACAGCGTGAACTACGTGATTGACGGTGGAAACAACAACATCCTCAGAGGTGGAGACGCGGTGGTCCGGCCTTCCCTGGACTCGGTTCAGGAATTCAAGGTTCAGACCAGCAACTACTCATCGGAGTACGGCCGCCGCAGCACCGCCGTCGTTAACGCGGTTCTGAAGGGGGGGACGAACGATTTTCACGGGCTACTCTTTCACTTTCACCGCAACGACGTTTTCGATTCGCGAAATTTCTTTGATATCCAGGACCTGGACGGGGACGGCGAATTGGACAAATCCAAGCTCATCCGTAACAACTTTGGGGGCAATATCGGGGGACCCATCATTCAGGATAAGATGTTTTTCTTCTTCAATTACGAAGGGATGAGACGTCGTGATGGCCAGACCCGGTTGGGCACAGTTCCCACACTCGGGATGCGGCAGGGAATCTTCCCGGCAAAAGATCCTATAACCGGTAAGAAGATAACAGTTAGGGATCCTCTGGGAAAGAAGAAGAAAGGGAAGTTTCCGAAGTTCAAGAAAAATATCATTCCTCAAGACCGGTTTCATCCGACCTCCGTGGCGATGCTGGAGTTCATCCCCCTGCCCAACATCGATAGGTTCCCTTTTAACTTTGCTGCAAACCGGGTGGACGCGGACGATTGGAATGACTTTACAGGTAAATTTGACTGGCATATCAGCGATATGGACAACTTTTCCGCGCGATACATCTTTAACGACCGTGTTCAGGACCAGCCCTTTCATGGAAGTATTTTCCCCGCATATGGCAGAACCGGTGACCAGCATTTCCAGTTGTTCGGCATGACCTACACGCGCACCTTCTCTCCGAACTTCATCAATCAGACCCTGTTCAACTTTAGCCGCAAGAACAACAATCGATTTTCACCCAACAAGGACACAGACTTTTGCGCAGTTTTCAACATCGGCGGTTGTACGCAAAATCCCGAGTTTTTTGGCTTTCCTCGTATAAATATCCGCGATGTGTCGGTCTTTGGAGACGGCAACGCTACCCCGCTGGATTGGACCGAGAATGATTATCACATCAATAATGCCATAACGGTCATTAAGGGACAGCACAATCTCCGCTTCGGTGGGGAAATGATCCGAACCCAGTTTTTCCAGCTTTACCAGAACACTTCTCGGGGAGTGTTCAATTTCAGGGGCCGAGGAAAGGAGAGGACGAGCCACGCCGTCGGCGATTTTCTGCTGGGGATGCTGGACCGATCGCGGCGGCGGCTGAAGACCACCACGAACTACCTGTTCAACACGACCTATGCCGGCTTCTTTCAAGATGACTGGAAAGTGACGCCAAACTTGACCCTGAATTTCGGGCTCCGCTACGATCTTTTCATTCCACCTCATGACAAGTTTGGCAACTGGTCGAATTTCGATCCTGCACTGGGGAAACTGGTCATCAGCGGGGAGCCGGGGTCAGTGGAGATCCCCGAGGAACAGCTGGCAACGTCCATTTTCGGCGGCTCGAACTATCCCCGCTCACTGGTCTGGGCGGACAAGAACAACTTCGGGCCGCGTGTTGGTTTCGCCTGGAGGCCTTTCTCCAGCAGGACCGTGATCCGGGCCGGCATAGGCCAGTTCTTTGGGCTGACTGTTATCAATCCGGTTCGGCTGTCGCTGGGTGGAAATCCTCCCTTTACGATTCTCGAGACACACCGCCGCAACAAGAAAGACCCGCTTTATCTGACATGGGACAATGCATTTCCCGGAGTCAGTGTCATCGATGGCATCACCACTCCCGAGGCCTATGAGATGAGGGCACCGAGCGCCAACCTTTTCCAGTACAACTTCACCATCGAGCAGCAGTTCATGCGCGACGTTGTGGCTGAAGTGGCTTATGTGGGATCGAAGGGAACCCATTTGGGTCGACGCTACAACTTGAACCAGCCATCCTTTGTCGTGGATGCGAGCGGAGAGACGGTAGCCCGGAGGACTTACTCCGAGTTTGGTGGGATCCGTCTTTATGGCTTCGACGCCGATTCCAACTATAATGCCTTTCAGGTTAGTGTGCGCAAGCGGGGTCGAGGCACCAATTGGCGGATCAACTACTCCTTATCCAAATCGATTGACGATGCCAGCCGGCTTAGCGGAGGAGGGGGTGCAAACGGATCGATTTTCCCCGGCGTTCAAGATATCTTCAATCGCGATGCGGAGCGGGCCTTGTCGGACTTCGACCGTCGGCATGCCCTTGTGGGGAGTATCATTTACCGGTTTCCCTTCAAGAATCATGTCCTGACTCGGGGCTGGCAGATCAACTCGATTGTGCGTCTCTACAGCGGGACACCCATCTCCCCTCGGGACTCTCAGGCCGACATCTTCGACGGAGAGGCCACCCGGCCGGACCGCATCGGTACTGGAAAGCTGGACAATCCCACGCCGGAGAGGTGGTTTAACCTTGAGGACTTCCCCGTTGTGCCGGAGGGCTCTTTTCGTTGGGGCACTGCGGGCCGGAACGTGGTCACCGGTCCAGCTCGAAAACACTGGAGTTTTTCCCTCTTCAGGACTTTCCGGATGCCCAAGGAGGGCCATCGACTGCAGTTTCGCTGGGAGATCTTCAACGTTCCCAACTTTGTTAACTTCCGCGCGGTGGATGAAAGAATCGACCGACCCACGGCCGCTGCCATCTCGCAGGCCCGTGCTGCTCGTGAGATGCAGGTGGCCTTGAAATATATCTTTTAAGCGCACCACCGAACACTTTATGGGCGGCCCGTTCTGGGCCGCCCATAAAGGGCTGTACACGGACCTCCCCGAGTTTACGTCAAAGATGATTCTTTTGCCGGTGGTCCGCTCGAGCCGCCCTTGCAGGGAGAACGGTTCGGGCGAGGCGCCGGCTCGCCCCTACGCTTTGTAGCTCAAATTTATCAATAATCCGGGCAACAGATGGCTTCACCCCAAGACCGCCTTTCTTGAAATTCCTCCATCTTTGCAGATATGAAGAAGCAAACCATGGGAGGAACCCTAACTTGGCGAAGTTTTCTGAAGACTTCGGCTGCGGCGACCGCCGCGTTAGCTGCGGGCGAAGCGAAAGCTGGAGTCGCCCAGGAAGCACCCCTGAAAGATCCTATGGTGTATGCCGGCGAGCGTTTGCGAAATGTAGCCATGCCAATGGGCGGTATCGGCACCGGGCAGGTGGCGCTGTGTGGGGACGGAACGCTGCGCCAGTGGCAGATTTTCAACAATGTCAATCATCTGGCTTTTCTGCCCGGTACCCATTTTCTGTTCTATTACCGTCAGAGGCGGATCAGATCCGGGGTGCGGTTCCTGCAGTCAGCTGAGTTCTACCAGACCCCTTACCAGCCTGTCCCTTTTGTGACCGACCATGTCATTCCGGAATATTCGCGCCAGGTCCTCAAAAGCTACCGGGGCGCCGATCGGATTACTTACATCGGTCAATATCCCATTGCCCATCTGGAGTACCAT
Source organism: Acidobacteria bacterium AH-259-G07 (assembly GCA_027717925.1). GTDB lineage: Bacteria > Acidobacteriota > UBA6911 > RPQK01 > JADFOI01 > JALLOL01. The sequence continues at coordinate 4,159 of JALLON010000032.1, forward strand.
TTTGATGATTTGCCCCTCAGGGTCATCATGGAATCCTTCAACCCTATGATTCCCCTGGATATGAAAGATTCCAGTATTCCGATCGTACTGTTCAAGTTTTCCTTCACAAACACCGATGAAGTCCCCACCACAATCGATTTGTGGCTGACACTGCAAAACGGCGTGGGCTACGATGGCAAGTCCACCATTGAAGGAACTCACAATCCGGGCTACGGCGGTAACCAGAACCAGGTGGTGCGGCTTCCGGGCTTAACGGGCGTGAACATGATGAGTACCGCTCTGGAGGCGTCACACCTGCACAACGGCACCATGATGGTGGTCCTGTTTGACCAGGATGCCGGCACGCTGTGCCAGTGGCAGGACCTGGACCAGCTGGTTACAGCTCATGTCCAACAGAGGTCCTATGGAAAGCGCAACGCGTCGGATACCAGTCCTCGCGGCGAGACCTATAATGGGGCGGTGGTCAAGCCTATGCTGCTGCCACCCGGCCAGTCACGGCAGGTTACTGCGGCCATCGCCTGGTCATTTCCCAATCAGGTCAACCAGTGGGGTCAGCCGGGGCGTCGGGTCAATGACACCAACACAAAGTTCTATGTGGGTCATCAGTACAACAACTGGTTTCCGAATGCTATGTCGGCGGTGTTATATACACAACAGAATTTGAAGCGGCTGGAAAGCCAAACCCGGACGTATCACCACTCATTTTTTGACAGCACGCTTCCACGGGAAGTGCTGAGCCGTGTCTCATCCCAGAGTTCAATCATGCGCAGCCCCTCCATTTTCACCGACGAAAAAGGGGAATTCTTTGGATTTGAGGGGTGTCATTTTGCCCAGCCGGATTGGTGGGGCGGCACCACCGGCGGCTGCTGCCCCTTGAACTGTACGCATGTGTGGCAATATGCACAGACTATCGCTGCCCTGTATCCTTCGCTATATACAGATTGTGGACCTGGAGAAGCATCCCAGGGACAACTGGGGCAGAGGGTGTTTGTCAGATCACCTCATCGGACAGTGGTGGGCTTATATGCTGGATTTGGGCGATATCCTCCCACCAGACCACGTCCATCAGTCGGCTAAATCAATCATGAAAAATAATTTCCACCCGTCATTGCCTCCCATCGCCTATAAGCGCCGGGAATTCGCCGTAGATGCTGAACCGGGCCTGCTGATGTGTTCCTGGCCGCGGGGTGGTCGCCCCAAAGAGGCGGTTCGTTACCGCGATGAGGTCTGGACCGGGGTGGAGTATGAGGTTGCAGGACTGTTGGCATATGAAGGATTGGTGGAGGATGCACTACGTATCGTTCGCGGCGTGGAGCGCCGTTATGATGGACGAGTTCGAAACCCTTATAACGAAATCGAATGTGGAGATCATTATGTCCGGGCGATGAGCTCCTGGTCGGTGCTGGAGGCTCTGTCAGGATTCCTCTATGATCACCGCTCCCAGAGCATCCGGTTCGGACCGCGCCACTGGTCGGGTGATCAATTTCGCTCATTTTTCACCGGCGGTGGAGCCTGGGGACAATATCAGCAAGACAAAGCCCGAAACGTCCAGGAATGTCGTGTGCTGGTGAAATACGGGAATCTCACACTGCGAGAATTTACGGTTCAGTCGGATACGGCAAAGATTGGGCAAGTAGCGGCCGACGCTGCTATCAATGGCAAAACCATTGCCGGGTCAGCCTCCGCAAGCGAGAATTCACTGATCTGGCAATTTCGTTCACCCACATCCATCAAGGCGGGCAGTGAACTGAAGATAAGATTTACCAGCACTGGGAAGAATTTGGGCTAGCAGATAGCTTGGTCTCCATCATGGCTTGATCTTTGCCTGCTTCTTTGCCAGTGGTCAATTCTTCCCTTCAGGATTATAATCCTTCTTGAACGGGACCGAGGAAATGAGTGTATTAGGTTGAATCCTTGTTCGAGGTCCCAAGTTTCAAAGGTTTTTGGGGTTCGGGATATCTCACCAGCCACTGGAAGCCTTCACGTAAGGGGGTAGGTCAATGTTATTTCCAAAGAAAGCAGCTCACTGGAATCTATCAGCGGTGGTGATTCTTTTGGCGGTGTGCACTCTGGCACTTGCCAAGGGGCCCAAAATGAAACCTGAAGAACTTGTAGCACGTCACCTGGAGGCTCTTGGCTCTCCCGAGGCGCGGGCGACCGTCCACAGTCGCAGCGCAAAAGGAGCAGGACGATTGACACTAATCAGCGGCTCGGGTTCTCTTAACGGGCCAGCCAGCTTTGTTACCGAGGGAGGCAAAGTACTTCTGTCCATCCAATTCGATTATCTCCAGTATGCAGCTGAACGGGTCTCTTTTGATGGCGACAAAACGCAAGTGGGTGATATCCGGACGGGCATACGTTCCCAACTTGGGGAGTTGTTGCTTAAGGAATACAATTCGGTTATTAAGGAAGGACTTCTGGGCGGGACGCTGTCGACAGCCTGGCCGCTGCTTGACCTTGAGTCCAGAAGACCCAGGTTGAAATATGAGGGCCTCAAGAAGGTTAACGACCAAGAGCTCCTGGAACTGAAGTATCGTATGAGGAAAGGGGGAGGAGGCCTGAACATTAGTCTTTACTTCGATCCGCAGACCTTTCATCACGTCGCTGCAATCTACAAGTTTAGGATCTCCGCTCCTATAGGCTTTGGACCTCGGGACGCGAGACAAAGGGATCGCCGCTTTAAGCTCGAAGAGTGGTTCAGCAATTTTCAGACCACAGACGGTCTGAACCTACCGACTCAGTGGACCATCCGGCTGAGTATCGAAACCGGGAGAGGAACCTACCTTGCGAAGTGGGATATGATTTACAATGAGATTACCCACAATCTCTCCATTGATCCCCAGCGCTTTGTCCTTTTTTAAGACAAAGCGCAGCGGGGATAATCTTCTATGAGTAACATGCTCACGACCTTTCTTTACGCCGCTTTGATTACGCCGTTGCTCCCCTCCTTGGCTGAAGCCCAAACCCGGCCGCGCGGCTTTCATTACGACGAAGCCAAAGTACCGAAGTACACCTTGCCCGACCCGCTTGCGATGTCTAATGGCGACAAGGTCACCTCTGCCGAAACCTGGTACAACAAACGGCGGCCAGAGATTTTGAAATTGTTCGAAACGTACGTGTATGGACGTAGCCCGGGACGCCCCAAGGAGATGACCTTCGAGGTGACTTCGATCGATAAGCGGGCTCTCGGTGGAAAGGCCTGGCGAAAGGAAGTGTCTGTCTACTTCACGGGCCAGAAGGGCGATGCCAAGATGGACATCCTCATCTATTTGCCCGCCGGAGCGAAAAAACCCGTGCCCACGTTTCTTGGCTTGAACTTCTGGGGGAATCATTCGATCCATCCGGATCCCAACATCGCGCTTTCGAAGCAATGGATGCGCAGCCGCGAGAGTCAAGGCATCATTAACAATCGGGCCACGGAGAAGTCGCGTGGCCTGAGCGCAAGTCGCTGGCCGATTGAGAAGATTCTCGAGCGCGGGTATGGTGTGGCGACGATCTACTGCGGCGACCTCGATCCGGATTTTCACGATGGCTTCCAAAACGGCGTACATTCGCTGTTTTACAAGAGGGGTCAGACAGAGCCGGCTGCGGACGAGTGGGGCACGATCGGCGCCTGGGCGTGGGGGCTGAGTCGGGCGATGGATTACTTGGAGACGGACGATGACATCGATCACCGCCGCGTGGCCGTGATGGGGCACTCACGGCTGGGTAAGACCGCGCTTTGGGCCGGGGCCCAGGATCGGCGTTTCGCTCTGGTGATCTCGAATAACTCCGGCTGCGGAGGGGCGGCGCTGAGCCGGCGTCGGTTCGGTGAGACGGTCAAGCGGATCAACACGTCGTTTCCGCATTGGTTCTGCGGCAACTTCAAGAAGTTTAACGACAAGGAAGACGCCCTGCCGGTGGACCAACACATGCTAATTGCGCTGATAGCCCCTCGCCCGGTTTATGTGGCCAGTGCCGAGGAGGATCTCTGGGCCGATCCACGTGGCGAGTTCCTCGCTGCCAAGCATGCCGATCCAGTCTACCGCCTGCTTGGTACGGACGGCTTGGCCGCCGACAAGATGCCGGGCATTGACCGGCCGGTCATCAGCACCATCGCCTACCACATTCGCACCGGCAAACATGATGTAACCGAGTATGACTGGCAGCGGTACATGGACTTCGCGGACAAGCACTTCAATCCTCGCCTCCAGCAACAGCAGCGATGAGTGAAAGGTCGGCGTGTACCCGCTCAGTCCCGTCCCCGCGCTTCTTGACGCCTTGGGATTGATCTGATAGCGTCCCGCATCGCCGAGCCGTCGGAGGTTGGCTAGAGTTCGCGAATGCGGATGTTTTTCCAGCGCACCTGGTAGCTCTTCTCACCTCTGACACTGTGGACCTGCAGACCAATGAAGCCAGACTCATCCATTGAGTCACGGAGATCAGCACAGGGGATGTCGTTGATCCATGTTCTGATGTGATCAGCCTTGGCCACGATTCGGTAATGGTTCCACTGGCCGTCTTTGAAAGCCTTCCGGGCATGTGGCTTGTCGGAGAGATTGTCGAGCCAACCGCGCCGCGACTCGTCGTAAATACCGCCAGCCACGCCGCGACTTTGATTCGTTATTTCAACCTGATACCCGTAAACCGTACCAGCCTCCCTTTTCCGTTCCCTACCGCGGATATTGATAGTGGTGTCTTTTTCGTAAACGTGGCTGCGGATCTGCACGCCGGAGTTCAGCTCCACGTCACAGAGGACGTCGAATTCGAGCTCAAAATCGCTGAAGGATCTGGAACAGAGAAATGTATTGGGACTCCCCTGGGCCGTCGTACCCACGATCATGCTGTCCTTGACTTTGTAGGTCGCATAACCTCCGCGGACTGTCCACCCGTTGAGAGTTTCGCCATCAAATAGCGAAATCCATCCTTCGTCGGCGAGAGAACCTGACGACCAGCCAATCGAGAGTGAAATGGCTAAGGTCAAAACAAAGAGTGTAATCTTTTGCATGATGCCTTCCTTTCTAGTTGAAAGTGCTCAAAACTATTTAAAATATTTGCGGATGATCCATTCGGGTTGATGCCGGTCCGGCTTGCGCTCTTTTGCGGTCAGATCGATGGCCGCAGGTTGAGGATTGGCCGAGGTGAGTTCCTGTTGATCATCCACTCTTTTTTGCCACCGCTGCAGCAGTGCCATCATCTTTCGAACACGATCCTCCTGATCTGGATCATCCGCCAGGTTCTTCATTTCATGGGGATCCTTGTGCAAATCGAAAAGCTGGGACTTGTTGATATGGGGATAACGAATCAACTTCCAACGATCATTGCGCACCGCCCGCATTACAGTGGAGAAGGCGGTGAAGATCGAATCGCGGACAGACTTCTTCTTGCCTTGCCAGATGGGTACAAGGCTTTGGCCTTCAACTCCATCCGGTATTTGTATCCCGGTCAGCTGACAGATGGTGGGGAAAATGTCGAATAAATAGGTAAGCGCATGGTTTGATTGATCTTCGGGGATGCCCGGCCCCACGAAGATCAAAGGAGCGTGCATGCTGTGTTCATATAAGTTCTGTTTGCCAAGAAGACCGTGGCTTCCCATGGCCAGCCCGTGATCGGATGCGAAAATGATAAGGGTGTTTTTCGCCTGTCCAGTTTGTTTCAATGCTTTGATTATCCGGCCAATTTGGTAATCCATATGGGTGATCATGCCGTAGTATTCCGCCGTTTGTTGCCGAATGATTTCCGGGGTTCGCGGCCAGGCCGCCAGACTCTCATCGCGCCCCGTCATATGGCCATTGAAAAACGGATGTTGGGGAAGGAAATTGATCGGCAGTGGCGGCTTCGATGGTTCGTACATAACGGCGTATTTCTTCGGCGGCATCCGCGGATCGTGTGGGGCTGAAAAAGCGACATAGGCAAAAAACGGCCTGTCTCCTTGATAGTTCTTGAGGAAATTGATGACGGCATCTGCGAACAATTCACTGGAGAACTTACTCCCGGGCGCTTTTTGGGTGTAGGTTCCGTCTGATTTCAGATCCTGCAGTGGTACCTTCAGGTGGTTTGACATGCCGCCAAAGAAAACCGACTTACCGTGGGAGAATCCCCGCGCAAAGGATTCTTCCTTGTTGTGCCATTTACCGGTTCCAAAGGTCGTGTAGCCTGCCTGGCGCAGCACCTCGGGCAAAATCTTCACACCTTGAAGGTCCATGGGCACCCGAAACAGCGTTCTCCCACTGTGTAACATTGCCCGGCTGGGGACGCAAACAGCGCCCCTCATGGACCCCATACAATAGGCCCGCCGAAAACTAACACCCTGCTTGACCAGCCGATCCAAGCTGGGTGTCCTGATATGACGGTTGCCATATGCTGCAATCGTGTCCGTCCTCTGATCGTCGCTGAACAGAAACAAGACATTGGGACGATCCGGTTTGCTTTGAGCAAGCGCAGCCTGAAAGGGCACCACGGTCAATACCACGGCCAGACAGATCAGAAAAATGGCTTTGCTCTTTCTCATAGCACACAGGAATATCACAAGGTGAGGGAAGGCGAAACAGAAAAGAGAAAAGGGCGCCGCGTGCCGGGAAGCCGCAGTTGTTCTCAGTTGACCTGCGCTCCATTGACAGTCCTGTACCCAAGGGCTATTCTGCCAGTCTAAAATCTCATACAATAATTCAGGACCTGCGCCTCCTTTCCTGCGAAAGGGACATTAAAACATGTCTCTGAGAAAACCTGCTTTCTGGATTGTGCTGGCTTTTGCAGCCGTCATGGCCGCGGTTTTCACCTTTGTGTATTTTCCCCGGGCGTTTCCGTTGGTGAATCTGAATATCCAGATGAACCGGGAGAGTGCCTTTGAAAACGCCTCTGCTCTGGCGGAGAAATATAACTGGGGGCCCAAAGATTTTGCACAGGCCGCTTCGTTCCGGTTGGAGGACGAAGTCCAGAACTTTGTCGAGCTAGAGGGAGGCGGCAAAGAAGCCTTCAATCGGATCCTTGGAGAGGGGCTTTATTCTCCTTACACCTGGCGCGTACGCCATTACCGGGAGAAGGAGACAAACGAGACAGAGATCCGTTTCACCCCGGCAGGTCGGCCCTACGGGTTTGTTGAGAAAATTCCAGAAGATGAGCCCGGAGCCACTCTCTCGGCTGATTCCGCTCGCACAATTGCCGAGACGGCTGCCCTTAATGACTGGACCATTGACCTGGATACTTATGATCTGGTGGAAGAGTCCCAGGAGGTTCGTCCGGGCGGTCGGACCGATCATACTTTTGTCTACGAGCGTGGCAATCAGAAGATCGGGGAAGGGCGCTATCGACTGAGGCTCGTTGTGAGTGGAGATAAACTCACCGAGGTTACGCACTTTGTCAAGATTCCGGAGGGCTTTGAGCGCCGCTACGAAGAAATGCGATCCGCCAATATGACGATTGGAATCGTCGGCAGCATTGCTATGGCGCTGGTTTATATCCTCGGTGGATGCATTATCGGATTGTTCTTTCTCCTTCGCAAAGGCTGGGTCCTTTGGCGGACGGCCGTCGGTTTTGGAGTCTTGGTTGCTCTCTTGCAAGCTCTGGCCATGATCAACCGATGGCCACTAGCCTGGATGAGGTATGACACCGCATTGTCGATGCAAGCTTTCATGCTGCAGCAGATTGTGATGGTGCTGGTTCAGTTCATAATCTTAGCCATCTTGTTGAGCCTGTCATTCATGGCCGCTGAGAGCCTGTCTCGTCGAGCTTTTCCCCATCATATCCAGCTTTGGAAATCGTGGTCCCTGGGAGTAGCGAATTCGCCCTCCATATTGGGGCGGAGTGCTGTTGGCTATCTGCTGGTACCACTCTTTTTTGCTTATGAGGTGATCCTTTACTTCTTTGCCGACAGAGTACTGGGTTGGTGGACACCTTCCCATACGCTCTTTCATCCCGATGTATTGGCTACCTATTTCCCCTGGTTTTCCTCCATCGCGATTTCCCTTCAAGCAGGATTCTGGGAAGAATGTCTTTTTCGTGCCGTGCCAATCGCCGGCGCAGCCTTGATTGGCCAGCGGTTTGGGCACCGCCGAGCCTGGATTATCGCGGCCTTCGTCGTCCAGGCTCTTATTTTTGGTGCCGGCCATGCCGCATATCCCAACCAGCCGGCCTATGCTCGAGTCGTTGAGCTGATTATTCCATCACTTTTCTTCGGCGCCCTGTACCTTTACTTCGGACTTCTTCCGGGGATCGTTTTGCACTTCACATTCGATGTGATCTGGTTTGCCCTGCCACTATTCGTCTCATCGGCTCCGGGAATCTGGTTAGATAAAGTCTTGGTGGTGGCTTTGACCCTCGTCCCCTTGTGGGTAGTTTTTGGCGCCAGGTGGCGCGCAAGGCGATGGGACGAGATCTCCGAGGAAGACCTCAATGCCTCCTGGAGCCCCCCCGTCGCGGAGGAGCCAGAGGCTGCGGAAGTGCCGCTGGAAGAGCCGGCTGCTGCAGGTCCGGTGACGCTTCCATCCGGCGTTACACGCTTGCTTCAAATCGGCGGAATTGTGGGATTGGTGGTCTGGGCGGCAGCTGGAGATTTCCAGGATGACGCTCCAGCTCTGGATGTCATGCGCCAAGAAGCAGTGCACCTTGCCGAGCAGGTTTTGTCAGAACGAGGTGTCGAACTGCCGGAGTCTTGGGAAGTCTTAGGTTCAGTTAACGCGAGTGTGGGCCAACAGCACCGATTCATCTGGCAGACCGGAGACGAAGCGCTTTACGGGAAGCTTATCGGCAATTATCTGAGGCCACCTCACTGGAGGGTTCGCTTTGTCACATTCGAGGGCGATGTGGAAGAGCGAGCTGAGGAATATGTGGTGGGCGTTGCTCCCGATGGCGAGATTCTCAGGTACCGTCATCGCCTTCCTGAGGCTAGATCCGGCGAGACCCTGCCGGAAGACGAAGCCAGAACAATTGCTCTTTCAGTTGTGGAGACGAATTACGGGCTGGAACCTTCACAGCTTAAAGAAATCTCGGCCGAACCCTCCAAGCTTCCCGCTCGCCAGGACTGGTTGTTCACGTTTGCGGACGAAGGCTCTCCCCTATCGGAAGGTGAAGCAAGAATCGTTGTGAATATGGCCGGCGAGCAGGTGGTGGATGCCTATCGCGGAATTCATGTGCCAGAAGATTGGCAGCGTGAGGATCGGAGCAGAAACACTGTTGCCCAAGTCGTGCAGATCCTGAGCGGCTTGATCTTGGCTTTGCTGTTCTTGGCCGGTGTGGTGGGCGCCGTTGTGAGATGGAGCCGCAGGCAGTTTTCCGTTCGGACCTTTTTGGTCTTTCTGAGCCTCGCTTTTCTCATTAACTTTCTCGCGCGCATTAACGGATGGCCGGCCACAAAGGCTGGTTTCTCTACGGCCGAGCCGTTAACTAACCAAATCTTGATCACTGTTAGTGGGTGGCTCTTCGTGCTTTTGTTTCTCTCCACATTCGTCGGACTGATTGTGGGCTTTGTGCACCGATGGAGAGTTCAGCTCTCCGTCGAGGAGAATTGGACGCGATTCTTGTCCGGTCTCTCCTTGGGAGTTATAGCGGTCGCGCTAGGGACACTCCCGTCCGGTCTCGTCCCCTCTCGCTCTCCAACCTGGGCCGGTTATGGGGCTGCCGACAGTTATCTCCCGCTCTTGGACCCCGCCTTGGATTCGCTTCTCAGTTACATGTTGATGACATCCCTTTTCCTGCTCATTGGTGTCGCCGTGGATCACTACACAAGTAATTGGTCGCGGAGAACTGGCCTGTTCTCGGCACTGCTGATTGTGCTGGGTTTCACGGTCGCCGGTACATCAGTTGAGACTCCCACCTTGTGGCTTGTTTCCGGACTTCTTGCTGGAACCATCCTCCTGCTGGCCTACATTTTCGTTCTCCGCTTTGACCTGAAGCTCATTCCCCTGGCGACTGCGGCAGTCGTAATTCTGCGTCAGCTCCAGCAGGGGTTTTACGAGGCTTACCCATGGGCCCTGGCAGGCGCATTTCTGACAGCCGTTCTAGTTGGTTTATTGGGATTTTACTGGTGGCGGCGTTTGAGTCAGGAATGGATTCCCGAGTCTCCATGAAGCAAAACTATTCGTACCGCACCCAGATGGGGCTGGACCAGGCCAGCTGCCCGTCTTCCTGTTCCATGCGAACATAATAATAGGCGAGTGTCCCAGCGGGTTGGTTGAGTTCCTGCCAGGTGAACTCCGCTTCGGCTCCGGTCGGGGTCATCGAGTAGACATAACCGTTGTTCTTGATGATGCTGATTTTGTCAATAGGCCGCGTGCCGATCACTTTGACCCAGAGACGGACGGGTTCCTGGGAGCTGAACTCGTCACCCATCAGATGATCCCCGGCACGGACATCGAGCAGAATGTTGTCTGTGGCGGCATAGCAATGCCGTCTGCGAAAGGCATCCACCAGGGCTTCTCGGCTGGCGCCTTCGGCTAAGGCCATGGTGTAGCTGATGTGGGTACTGACGTGATCGCTGGAGCTCTCAAACCCCAGCCGATAGCCCCGAGCCAGCGCGTTCCACACAAAACCGGCTGGCTGATAGCGGCCGATCTGCGTCTCGGCCGTTGCGCTGCGGGGCGCCCCGTAGTGTTCATAGTTGTGGCGATGGCCCTGGTAAATCTCGACCATCGGTTCCACTTCGGGGTCGTTGTCGCGCCAATCGGTACCCATTCCGGTCCCACTGGTGTGGACGGCACAGATACCGCCGTAATGATGCAAATAGGCGTACAGCAGTTTTGTATCGGGAGTTCCCTCCTCGGGTGTACCCGGGAGCTCCCCCCGCGGAAGTGGTCTGATTCCCCGGCGGGC
>JALLON010000319.1 GCA_027717925.1 Acidobacteria bacterium AH-259-G07
ACTACGCATACTCATCCAACACGATCACCGCGATGCCCTCCTGGCTGAGCTTGCGCAGTTTACCGTCGTTGGTGACAAAGGCCTGAGCTTTTTCCGTCAAGGCGGTCGCAAGCAAGAGCGCATCTGGTGTGCGAACGCGATACTTGCCTCGCAACCGAGCCGCTTCTCGGGCAACGGTGTAATCCGGCGGTATGAGAACCATGCCGGGGAGACTCAGGACAAAGTGCTCACAGGCCTCCACTCGATCCATCTCCCCTTCGGCAAAGGGTTTCACCAGCAGCTCAGTCACGCAAATTGTGGAGAGTGCCGCAGTAACGGATCCTGCAGCTATTGCGGCGAAAACGATCTCAGTGAGTTCCGAGTAAGGAGCAATGTCTTCCAAGTGATAAATGAGAACAGTGCTGTCAAGGCTGATCTTTTGGAACCTTGTAAGCTGTGCAGAAAACCTCTCATTTTTTACTCCCACGTGCGGCGTTCCTTCTCCAGGTAACGCTTGACCTCTTCTTTGGTCGTTCCCCACGTGCCCTTCAGCATACCCCGCGTGGCGCGAGCGTATTGCTCGGGCCGTTCCAGAATCACGCGTTCTCCGTCCAAGGTCACAAGCAGCTGGTCACCTTCCTGGAAGCCCAACGCCTCGCGCATCTCCTTGGGGATCACCAACTGGCCTTTCTTACTCATCCTTACCGATTTCGCCATTGTCATACCTTATTAGTAGGGTAAGATTATACTTTGCTGGTAGGAATTCAACAAGAGCCACCTGCCTTCGACACAAAACAGAAGGGGTGCTCCTGGCTCCTGACTCCTGCCCCTTGTCAGTTCCTTAGTGGTTTGCCGGTCTTGAGAGTATGCTGGATCCGCTGCAGTGTCTTTCTCTCTCCACACAGTGTTAGGAAAGCTTCTCGCTCGAGGTCAAGCAGGTACTGTTCAGAAACGTTGGTTCGATGGTTAAGATCGCCGCCCGTGAGGATATAGGCGAGCTTTTCCCCGATCAAAGCGTCATGCTCTGAGATGTACTCAGCTTGTTTCATCAGGTGGATTCCCACCTTTAAGACTGCCAGACCGGAATTTCCCAAGACGGGAATATTCTCATGCGGCTCCGGTTCAATATATCCCGCCTCTGCCAGCCTGAGCACCTCCTGCTTGGCACTGGAAAGAAGGCGGTCAGGATGGATCTCAATGAGGTCATCCGGGCGCAGGAATCGCAGCCGCTTTGCATCTTCGCCGCTTCGGCTGACCTCAGCCCTGCCGATCGTTCCAAAGGCTTTTCTGACTCCAGGGAGTAAATCCACACCGGGAAGTGATTGGGCTTCACCGATATGGCGGATGAGCATTTCCTTGGTTCCCCCTCCGGCCGGGACCAGTCCGACGCCTACCTCCACCAATCCAATGTAAGTTTCCGCAGACGCCACCACCGCGTCACATGCCAAACAGACCTCGGCTCCTCCTCCCAACGCTCGTTGAAAGGGGGCAGCCACTACCGGCTTGGCCGAATACCGAAAAGAGGCGTTCACATTCTGGAAGGCCCGCACCATTTGATCGATCTCCTCCCAGTTTCCTTCCTGGGCCTCCAATAGCAGGAGCATTAAATTGGCACCTACCGAAAAATCTTTTCCCTGATTGCCGATCACAAGTCCCAGAAAGTTTTTCTTCACTTCGCGGACAGCCCAGCGCGCTAGTCCAACGATGTCAGCTCCGATGGCGTTCATCTTAGAGTGAAATTCAAGGCAGGCTACTCCGTCACCAAGATCCACCAGGCTCGCTCCGGCGTTTGAGCGAATGACTCGGTCTGGTTGCTTTAAAATCGTGAGCTGGATCTTATTTGGATCCTGGCTCAACACCTGATATTCCCGGCTGGCCAAATCGAAGAAAAGTTGATGATCGGCTCCCATCGCATAAAAACCATTTGGCGGCTCATTGAACAGCTCATCCACCCACTCGGGGAGCTCCTTTTCGTCTTGCCGGATTCGTTCCGCAATTTCCTTCGTACCGAGCGCCTGCCACAGTTCAAAGGGCCCAAGCTCCCAATTGAAGCCCCATCTCATGGCCCGGTCGATTTGATAATACTCCTCGGTGATCTCTGGGACCCGCCCGGCGGAGTAGACGAAGATGTCGCGAAAAAAAGACCAGAGAAAGGCGCCAGCCTTGTCTTGCGACTTCAAAAGATTCTGGATCCGCTTTGCCGTGTCTGTCTCGTTGCGAACCATCTCCACAGAGGGGAGATTTGGTTTCCTGCGGCTTCGGTACTCGAGAGTCTTGGGGTCCACAACAAGAATCTCCTCCCCCTCTTTCTTGTAAAATCCCTGTCCAGTCTTCCGCCCCTTCCAGTCGCGCTGGACGAGTTGCAGCATAAGAGAAGAAGGGCGAAAGCTCTCTCTCCATGGGTCCTCCGGCACGTTTTCATAAAGATTTTCCGCCACGTCGAGCATGATATCGATGCCAACCAGATCAGCTAAGCGAAAAGTTGCGGTCTTGGCAAACCCAATCACCGGACCTGTCAGCGCGTCGACTTCCTCAATCGTCAAGTCCAATTCCTGCATGAGTTCCATCGCTCGCATCGCTACAAAAGAACCAACCCGATTGGCCACAAAATTAGGCCGATCTTTGGCAATCACGATGCCCTTCCCTAAGAACCGGTCTGCCACGAAGGCCACCGTCTCCACCACGGAAGGTAATGTGCTGGATCCTGGAATCAACTCCAACAGCTTCATGTATCGTGGAGGGTTGAAAAAGTGAGTACCCAACCAATGTTTCTGAAAATCTTCGGACCGCCCTTCAGCGATCTTTTCCACCGGCAACCCGCTGGTATTGGTGGAGACAATTGTGCCGGGTCGTCGGTGGGCCTCCACCCTTTCCCACAGCTGACGCTTCACGTCAAGTTTTTCGACCACACATTCGATGATCCAATCGTAGGAAGAAAGTCTTGGCAGGTCATCTTCAAAGTTACCCACCTCGATAAAACGCACTTTTTCAGGGGAATAGAGAGGCGCGGGCTTGGTTGAGGAAAGCCGCTCCACGGCGCGCCCTGCAAGGGCACTGCGATCCGATCCTTCAGAAGGGAGATCTAAGAGCAGCGTCTTAATTGCAACGTTGGCAAAATGGGCGGCAATTTGCGCGCCCATGGTGCCGGCACCGAGAACGGCCACTCGAT
>JALLON010000320.1 GCA_027717925.1 Acidobacteria bacterium AH-259-G07
GGCCCCTCTCAAGATGAGACGGTTTCGCAGATTACGGGCAACCTGATGTGCAGCTGCGGCTGCCCGCACATCATCAAACAGTGCGGGGACGAATGTGGACTTGCCCCTGAGCTGGTTCAAGAAATTGCACAGCTTGTGGCTGCAGGAAAAACACAGCAGGAGGTCTACGCAAATTTTGAAGCAAAATATGGACCCAGTGTACGTGCCGTTCCCACCGCAGAAGGATTTAATCTACTCGTCTGGATAGTTCCTTTCGTCGGCCTGTTCGTGGGTGTCTTAGTGATCATCATGGTGGTCAAGAAACTCAAGCCAGATAGACCTGCTGAGGAAATCCAACAAGTGCCTCCGAAAATCGATAAGAAATATCGACGACTTCTTGACAGGGAACTGAAACGATAATGGCTTTACTCATTGCTCCGGTCTTGTTTATTTGTGCCGTGCTTTATGTTGCTTACCCGCTTCTGCGCGAGACAAAAGAAATTGGGGCGCCTGAGCATGAGAAAACAGATTGGGAGAAAACTGTTCAAGAAAAAGAGGATGTTGTTGAGGCGCTCAAAGACATTGATATGGACTTTCGCATGGGTAAGTTGTCTCGGCAAGACTACCAGTCCCTCCAGAGTGACTTTGAGCAGCAGGCCGTGGAAATTTTCAAAAGGCTCGAATCACTCCACAAGAAGGGCGGCAAACCCAGGAAGAAGAAAAAATCCTGACCATGCCGGCCCAATCCCACCCTCTCTTACGACTTTCTCAAATCACCAAAACATTTGGGACCATCAGGGCGGTTTGGAACCTGGATCTGGAGGTTTATCCAGGAGATTTTCTGGCCATCTTTGGGCCCAATGGTGCAGGTAAGACCACTTTGCTTAGAATCATTGCGTCGCTGACGCAGCCTACCAGTGGAACGATAGAATTCACCCAAAAGAATAGCAGCCAAAACCGCCAGCAAGTGGGCTACGTCTCCCACCAGAGTCTCCTTTACAACGAACTGACCGGGTTTGAAAACTTGCTGTTTTATGCGCGCCTCTATGGGATAGGGAATGCTCAGGACCGGGCGGATGAGATGTTGGCCAAGATGGGACTTGAACAGGCGGGGGATCAGCTGGTTCGAGAATATTCCCGGGGCATGAAACAGCGCTTGACCTTGGCGCGCGCTCTTTTGCACGAACCCCAACTGCTGCTACTGGACGAGCCATATACGGGGCTGGACCAGCATGGCAGCCGTCTCTTCACACAGGTCCTCGAGGGATTGAAAGAAGAAGGGAGAACTGTTTTGCTGATCACACACAATCTTGGAGAAGGACTTGCACTGTGTACTCGGGCCGTGATTCAGCATCGGGGTGTCCTGGTCTTCCAGGCCGCACGCCAAGAATTCGAGAAATCTGAATTTGAGAAACTGTACTTTCGGGCCGTGGAGCCAGGAGCCAGGAGCCAGGAGCCAGGAGCCAGAATCCAGAATCCAGAAGTCAGAATCCAGAAGTCAGAATCGAGAAGTTGGAGATCAACGGTCCTAATGCTTGTTGCCTTGAGTTTTGAGTTGTGACTTCTGACTTGTGAGAATGAGTCCTTGAGCTCAGACTTGCAGGCTCAACATTCTGAATTCTGGATTCTGGATTCTGGATTCTGACTCCTGGCTCCTGGCTCCTGGCTCCTACAAACATGAACCACATCACATTAATTTGGATCATCGCTGAAAAAGATCTTCGGATCGAATACCGATCTCGGCAGCAGGCCTTCCTGACGACTCTCTTTTTTGCTCTTCTCATCCTGGTAATTTTTATTTTTGCCTTTGATCCGGGGAGTCGAGCGACTCGTGACGCTTCACCGGGGATTCTCTGGGTGGCTTTGCTTTTCCCGGGTGTTATCCAGCTCAACCGTTCCTTTCAAACGGAGATCGAGGAGGGGACCTTGTGCGGAATGATCCTTTCTCCTGTGGATCGAGGGGTCCTCTTTCTGGGGAAGCTTGTGGCAAACTGGATTTTCTTGGTGATCATTGATTTGTTGATTCTGTTGGCTTTTGTGATTTTTTTTAACTTTGCCTTCTCCAGTCAACTTCTCTGGATTGTCTTATTGATTGTTCTTGCCAGTGTTGGCATTACAGGTGTCGGAACACTTTTTGCCGCCATGGTGAGCAGCATACACACCCGAGAGGTTCTGTTGCCCATTTTGCTTTTTCCAATCCTGGTTCCTATAATCCTTGCAGCTTTGAGTGGCACGCAGGAGATACTGATCCGAGAGCAGATGCAGTCTTTAAACCGCTCGATTCAGCTGCTGGTTGGCTTTGATGTCATTTTCCTGGCGGCTGGCTTTTTGCTGTTTGAGTATGTCGTGGGAGATTGAACACATTTTGACGCGGTCCGCAGCCCGCTATCTTAGGATCACCGGCTGGTTATTGATTCCACTTTATTTCCTAATGGTTCTGGCTCTCTATGGGGCCTTCCTTTACGCTCCCACCGAGAAAGTGATGGGTGAGGTACAGCGGATTTTCTACTTTCACGTAGGGGCAGCCTGGAATGCTTTTCTGGCTTTTTTCGGTGTGTTTCTGGGTGGTCTAGCCTATCTGATCACCCGCAAACAGTGGTGGGATCACCTGGCTGCGGCCTCGGCCGAAATCGGAGTGGTCTTCACTACTATAGTTCTGACAACGGGTCCGATTTGGGCCAAGCCGGTGTGGAATACCTGGTGGCCATGGGGTGATCCACGAGTCATGACCACCATGGTGTTATGGCTCATTTATATCGCTTATTTGATCCTGCGATCCAGCTTGCCGGAGGGAGAGAAGAAATACAGGTATTGTGCTGTTTTCGGGATCATCGGCTTTCTTGATGTGCCCATTGTGTGGTTCTCGATTCGCTGGTGGAGGACGATCCATCCCCTCGTCATCACCGGAACGGGAGCGCAATTGGAGCCCGAGATGATTCATGCTTTGGTCGTCTCAGTCATCACCTTCACGCTTCTCTACCTAAGCTTACTGATGCTGAGGATGGCCATGCGTTTAAATTCCAGCCTGGCAGAAGAAGTTGGCCAAAGACTGCTGGAAGAGAGGGTCGAGCGAGTATGAATGCTTACCTTTTTGCAGGCTATGTCGTCATCTGGACAATTCTTTTCTCTTACCTGCTCTACCTGACTCGAAAGCAGAAGCAGA
>JALLON010000321.1 GCA_027717925.1 Acidobacteria bacterium AH-259-G07
CCAGCACGGGAAATTCGAGGATATCATGGCTATCGATTCCAATTTTCTGCGCTGGATCGAATCGAACTTCCCGGGTCGCGATATTCGGGCTCACAATGACGAAAAGCTGCACAATCACGGCTCCAGCACCATCAAACACGGCCGTGGTTCGGTACTTACCGTCGACTTGACCAACCGCTGCAACATGATGTGCGACCCCTGCTTCATGGATGCCAACCAGGTCGGTTTTGTCCATGAACTGGAGTGGAATGAAATCAAAGAGATTCTTGACAATGCATTGAAGATCAAACCGAGACGCCAGATGTCGGTTCAGTTCTCGGGCGGGGAGCCGACCCTCTCTCCGCATTTCTTCCGAGCCATCAAGTTCGCCCGCAAGATCGGCTACAACAGTGTACAGTGTGCCACCAACGGAATTGAGTTTGCCAAGAGCAAGAAGTTTGCCCGAAAGGCTGCCGAAGCCGGATTACGTTATGCCTACCTGCAGTTTGATGGAATCGGCAACGATGCCAACAGCCATCGTCACATCGGCAACCTGTTCGATGTAAAACTGCGTGCTGTTAACAACATGCACAGTGCCGGAATCGAGATCGTCCTGGTGACAACTCTGGTCAACGACGTGAACAATGATCAGGTGGGTCCGATTATTCGCTTCGCCATGGACAACCCCAAGAAGATCGCCTTCATCTCCTTCCAACCTGTTTCCTTCACTGGACGCGATGAGCAGATCACCGACGAGCGACGGTTGCGGCAGCGTTACACCCTTTCTCACATGGCGCAGGACGTGAAAAAGCAAACCGGAATGACGGAACCCACCAGGGATTGGTTCCCTCTATCACTGATGGGCGCGTTTGCTGACTTTGCTGACCTGGTACATGGACCGTCCGCCGAGTGGGGCCAAGTGAGCTGTGGCTGCCATCCCAACTGTGGTGTCGGCACAGCCCTGATGATCGACAAGGAAACCAAGGAAGCGGTACCGGTTCCGCAATTTTTGAACATCCCCGGGCTGGTGAAGGATATGCAACAAATTACCGACGCTGGCCGCGGGAAACAGTTTTCCAACCTTATGATGGGATTGGCCCTGCTCAAGAACTACAAGCCATTTGGCGGACCTTCACGTTTGACCCTGTTCGATATCCTCAAGAAGTTCGACAAGAGCTTTGGTTTGAGCGGTAAGGACTACGGAAGCGGGGCAGCAGAGCGTCGTAAAGACCCTTGGAACTTTCTCTTCATTGCCGGCATGTGGTTCCAAGATCTGTTCAATTACGACTTTCGCCGCACCGAAATGTGCATCATTCCATACGCAACCCAGGAAGGTGAAATCTCTTTCTGTGCTTACAATACCGGTCACGGATGGCGGAACATCATTGAAAACATGCACATGAATGCCACCGTTGCCAAATGGTATGAGGAGCATGGTCGCCACGAGATCTTTGCAGGCGGTAAAGAGGTGAATCTGGGCAGCTTCGATCACTCTCTGCGAATTAACCAAGAAGATGCCACCCGCGTCAAAGAGAAAGGCGAGCTGCCGCAGACCACCCGCGATGAGAAATTGATGCGGAGAAAAGCCGCCAGAGAGGCCGCCATGGTTCGCGAATACTACGAAGAGATGGTTCTTAAAAAGAAAGCGAAGAGCGACCTCGTCCAACTGGGCGCCAACTAACATCGTTGAAGGTTCCAGGTTGAAGGTTGGAAGGTTGAAGGTTAAAAGTTGAAGGTTCGAAGCTTGCGTCAACTGTGAGCTATGAGCTGTCAGTATCAGGCTTCCGCGGTGAATGTTCTGGCAATACCTTCTAACTTCTCAGCCTCTTAACTTTCGACTTTTCAACCTTCCAACTTTTTAACCTTCCAACTCTCCAACCTGTTTATGCTGGGGTGGTGAAATGGCGGAGCCGGTGAGAAAAAAATGACTCAACTTGCCGAAAAGAAATGTGTGCCATGTCGCGGGGGGATCCCACCGCTGAGTGCGGAAGAAATCAAACCCTTATGGGAACAGGTCGACAGTTGGGAAATCGTCGAGAACCATCACATTAGGAAGACCTTCAAGTTCAAAGACTTTAAGACCGCTCTTGATTTTGTCAATCAGGTCGGAGAGATTGCCGAAGAGGAGGGCCATCATCCGGACTTTTATCTAGCCTGGGGTAAGGTCGAGGTCAAGACTTGGACGCACAAGATCAATGGCCTTACGGAGAGTGACTTCATTCTGGCCGCCAAGGTCGACCGGGCCTATATCAGTTGAATGGTTTCAGATTCCAGGTTTCAGGCTGAAGATTGAAGCCTGGAACCTGGAACTTGAAACTTGGAATCTGGAACTTTCTTCATGCGCATCTGCTCTTTATTGCCCAGTGCGACTGAAATCGTTTTCTCGCTGCGTTTAGGAGACCAGTTGGTGGCGGTCACCCATGAATGTGATTTTCCCGCTGAGGCAACTCGACTTCCTCAAATCACTCGAAGTTCAATTGATCATTCGGGCAGTTCCAGCCGCCAAATTGACACCCACATCACCCAAGCGCTCCATCGGGGCAGCAGCATCTATGAGCTGGATCAGGAGCTCCTGAAAGAACTTGACCCCGACCTCATTTTGACTCAGGAGCTGTGCGACGTTTGCGCTGTTGCTTACGGGGCCGTGCAGGAAGCAGTTCGAGTGCTGGACGGAGAGCGAAAAATTCTTTCCCTGGAGCCCACCAGCCTAGGCGACATCTTGCAATCCATTCAACAGGTTGGACAGTTCACAGGGCTCCCGGAGCGAGCGGCTCACTTGGTCGAAGAGCTTCAAAAACGAATCGATCGTGTCCGTACAGTCGCAGCTTCGGCTTCTCATCAACCTCGAGTTTTCGCTATGGAATGGTTGGACCCCCCATTTGTCGCCGGTCACTGGGTTCCCGAAATGGTGGATCTAGCGGGCGGATCGGATGGATTGGGGCGAAGAGGCTCTCCCTCCTTTACGGCCTCCTGGGATCAGATCGCCGCTTACAGTCCGGAAATCATCGTTTTGATGCCCTGCGGCTTTGATCTTGACCGCACCATCAAAGAGGTGGATCGAGTTGGCTTCCCTGATGAGTGGTACCGGTTAGAAGCGGTCCGATCCGGCCAGGTATACGCAGTGGATGGATCCGCTTACTTCAACCGTCCCGGGCCGCGC
>JALLON010000322.1 GCA_027717925.1 Acidobacteria bacterium AH-259-G07
TGTAAACGGCAGTCTTCGAAACATCCTCTCCAGAGCAATCGGCTGGGATACAGTAGGTCCAAATGATTCAAGTGTTGAAAGGAATTCTCTAGACGCTGCAGGATGAAACGGTCACTGAGGAGGTTTAGATCATAACTCTTACCGTTAAAAGAGACTAGGTAAGAGTGTTTGGCTCCTTGAGGACCTCTGCAAAGAATCGTACTTAGCTCCTGCAAGAAGGCTTTTTCGGATTGAGGATCCGAAAGGAAAAACTGGTGAGTGAGAAAGTTCTTTCGGTGAAAGTAACCCACTCCGACCAAAAAAACGTAGGTTCCGGCACCTCCAACCAGGCCCGTGGTCTCTGTGTCCAGGAAAAGAGTCTTTTCAGGGTGAAATTCAGCGAAGGCGTGGTCTCCGGCGAGCTGGCAGACAAGGCCCGGTTCCGTGGAATAAAGAGCCTCCAAAGGGAGATGACCGTGCAAATAGCTTCCCGCAAACTCCCTTTCGACCACTAGAACTTGTCCTGACGGACGCTGCTTCCATCGACCACCCAGAAAATCAGCTAGGGGAAATTTGGGGACAGACACCGAATTTCCGACACCGAAATTCGGTGTCTGTCCCCGAATTTCCCAGATACGATCAAGCCGAGCCCTCAAGTCCATTCGTCGTTTCAGGTTCCAGGTTTCAGGTTCCAGGTTTTGAGTCATGAGTCTTGAGCTATTGAGCTTTTGAGCTTCTGGATTCTGGATTCTGAATTCTAAATTCTGACTCCTGACTCCTGTCTCCTGTCTCCTGACTCCTGACTCCTGTCTCCTGTCTCCCCTCACTTGTCTGCCGCCAGAAATCGCAGCATCTCCCGGCTAATCCCCTTGGTCCGTCTGCCCACTTCATCCACGGGACCCACGCAGGAAGGGCAACCTTGTTTACACCGGCAAGCTTGCACCAAGGCCAGGGTTTGCTCCAGCAACTGATGGTGGCACTCGAAAAGCTTTTCCGAGAAACCCACCCCACCAGGACAGTTGTCGTAGATAAAGATCGTAGGATCGAAAGATTCACAGAGATCCGGATGAATTTCTCCACCTTCTCCCGTGGCTGAGTAAAACCCAAGGCCCTCTGGGCTATTTAGTGCAAACCAGCGAGTCGAACGGTCGCCAACACTTCGTCCCAAATCCTGGATATCACACATCAAAATCAAGGTGGCGATGTGATGGATGGCATAGGACACTCCCAAAAAGCCTTGAACAGCTTCATTGCGAGTGAGCGATAGTTCGAGCAAGTTTGTCTCGGGGACCGCAAACCAGTATGCCATGGTATGCAGTTCATGGACCGGGAGATGGATCTTCCCGTAGCCAAGATTTTCAGAGGTGTAAAACTTAATCTTCTTGAACCCGGGAAATCTTTTTACGAGGTGGACTTCGCCGTGTTCCACTATGGCAGATTGCAGCGTTTTCTGGTCTTCACAGCGAAGCACCCGGAGACCCGAGTATGTGATGGCTTGTGTGTAGTAGTCCACATTGACGTCGCGGACATAGGCTTTGCGCCCGGGGTAGTCCAACTTTTCCACGTGATATTGCCGGCCCTGACACATGTAAACAGCATCCTCATGAATCAGTTCCGGAGCGCTGTCAAAATCAACTTCGGCGATGGCTTCATTGCCCTGGTTAGCATTGAAAACCACAAAATTCTCTTCCGGAATGTTGCGCAGACTCACTGAGTCAGCGGGATAGGCTTCATCTGTCCAATTCCACACTCCTGCCTGATGGTAAAGGATGCCTTGCTCGGCCAGGAAATCCAGGATTTCCTCCAGATTTTCACTCCCGAAGTGTTCCCCCTTTTGAAAAGGCAGCTCGAAAGCGGCACATTTGATATGGCCGACCAGAATCTGAAGATTGTCGGGTTGGATAAGCCCATGCTCGGGAGAGCGGCCCAGGAAATATTCTGGATGAAGAACAATGAACTGATCTAAAGGGAGGTTGCGTCCCACCAGGACGGCTACTGAGCGTCCCTTTCTCCGGCCGGCGCGCCCGATTTGCTGCCAGGTACTGGCCACAGAACCGGGATATCCGGCCATCACACAGGCGTCGAGACTCCCGATGTCGATTCCCAGCTCCAGGGCATTCGTGCTCACGACTCCTAGAATTTCCTTGTCCCGAAGCTGTCGTTCAATCTCGCGGCGCGCCCGGGGAAGATATCCGCCGCGGTAGCCGCGTATTTTCTCAGGTCGACGGAAATCGCTGTCGAATGCGTTTTTTAGATAGCGGAGCAGGACTTCCACATTGACGCGGCTAGTGGCGAAGACCAGCGTTTGAACCTCGTGTTTCAAAAATTGTTCGGCAAATCGACGCGCCGCGGAGAAGGCACTTCGGCGCAGGCCGAGCTCAGGATTAGTTAAAGGCGGATTGTAAAAAATCAGATCTTTCTTTGATTGAGGAGCGCCATTTTGATCGACCACTTGAACTTTTTTTTCCAGCAGTTTCTCTGCCAGTTCCTGGGGATTGGCAATGGTTGCCGAGGCACAGACGAATTGAATCTCCGAATGATAAAAGTGAGCGACTCGCATGAGGCGGCGGAAAACATTGCAAACATGACTGCCAAAAATACCCCGGTAAGTGTGGAGCTCGTCGACAATGACATATTTCAAATTCTGAAGCAGTTCAATCCATTTGGGGTGATGGGGAAGGATCCCACTGTGTAGCATATCGGGGTTGGTCAAGACGATCCTGGCCTCTCTCCGTATCTTCGGGCGCATGTCGGCGGGGGTGTCCCCATCATAAGTATGAACTCCGATCCGATGGCCGGTCGCCTCAACCATTCGCCGAAGCTCGGCCATTTGATCCTGGGCTAGGGCTTTGGTCGGAAAGAGATAGAGGGCGCGAAGCTGGGGCTTCTCAATGAGATCATTGAGCACTGGGAGGTTGTAACAAAGCGTTTTGCCCGAGGCGGTTGGAGTGACGACGACCAGGTGCTTCCCTTTCTTGACTAGATCATAAGCTTCAAACTGATGAGTGTAGAGTTGGCGGATCCCCCGCTTTAACAGAGCGCTTTTAAGGGAAGCCGCGAGATTTTCTGGAAAATCCGTGAAGTGCCCCGGCTGTGCAGCGGTTTGGACCCAGGCCGTGATCTCGCCGCTCTTTTTTAAAGATTTGAAGCTTTCCAGAG
>JALLON010000323.1 GCA_027717925.1 Acidobacteria bacterium AH-259-G07
TCGCTGCGCAGGACTTCATGCAGCAACCAAACCGATCTTTTCTCCCCAGTTTCATCATCCTGAATGACGGCGATTAAATACTCGCCGTAGTCGGTGTACCCTGAATCGTAACGGACCAAAGTTCCGACCAGGATGTCGCCGATGTCCGGCTTCCAGCTCTCGGGGAACGTGCCGTCAAAGTTCTGCAGTTCACTTCGTAAGTCTCTGTTCTGTGATCCCATCTGATTTATCTCCTTTAATTTGTCCGGCCCGCTTTTTATAAACCTCTTCGGAAACGGGACGGGCCGGATTGACCCGTTTTTCAAGTTCGGTTTCTTCACTTACTGCGTGACAACCTGCTCCCGCGCATCGAGCCACTCTTTTACCTCAGTTGCATGCCAGGCAATCGTATTAATGCCAAGGCGCACGGGTGACGGGAAATCGCCAGCTTCGATCCATCGCTTCAACGTCATGCGATTGTTCACAATGCCTTGTTGAACCAAATCGCTATACCGAAGAAGCTTTTTGCTCTCAGTTTCAATCTTTTGCATACTCATGTTGTATAGTGTGCATCGTGAGGCGTGGACAACGGGACCTTCGTGTCCACAGTTTTTTATGGATTACGAAAAACAGAAAAAAACAATGGATTTTTTGGTGTCCCCGGAGGCGACATTGAAGGAGGTTTCTCTTCAGTCAAGCTTTATGCGGTCTGTCTGGGAAAAATCCGGGGAGATGGTGCTAAGCATAGTAGCCGGCGGAAGAAAAGGGGGCATGGCGAAGCAGGGGGCACGAGAGCAGAAGTGGGAAAATTACCAAAAAGTATCGGACAAGGTGGCGCGCGAACACCCTGATTGGGGAAGAATGCGAGTGGCACGAAAGACGGTGCGCGAGTGTAATCGGGCACTGGCAGCCTTAGACTTGGAGCGCATCGAGTCCAAAACAGTTTCTCTTAAAACCATTCTCAGGCGCACTAAGTTCCTGAAAAAAAAGTAGTGACGTTCTCCTTGGCCTTGGTTAAGCTGATCACATATTCCGCCCAAGTTTCCAGCGCCTGCCGGCGCTCTTCGGCGTATCTGTGCCTGATGTAAATAGCCGATATGCCCATTGTCCGGCCTGGCGTGTGATTCAGTAGCGCGGCCAGAACATGCGGTGGGACGCCAGCTTTTGCCATATCTGTGGCCGCTGTTCGGCGGATATCGTGAATGGTCCAGTTGCCTATGCCCTTCACCTGGCTCGGTTCCAGTCCAGCTTTTTCGGTCGCCTCTTGCCTTCTTCTCAGAATTTCTGCGTCCATGCGGGCCTTGGCCTTGGAAAAGCCGTTAATGGGCTTTTCCCCTCCGGTAGTGGTGAAAATATACGGTCCAGCAAAGCGTGGCAGACTTTCCAGGATTTCCAGGGCTGCCAACGATAACGGAACATCATGAACGCGACCCGCCTTCGTGGCCGTACTCGGCAACGTCCACAGATCGGCCTCCAGATTCACATCCTCCCAATTCATGTTGGCGACTTCGCTACGCCTTTGAGCCGTCAAAATCAGCAACCGGAAGAACGGACATAAGGGAAACCCGAGTCCTTTGGTCGCTCTCCAGACTTCTGCCAGCTCGTCAGGGCTGAGTACCCTATCACGGCTTTTTTCCTTTCCTGGTGGACGAATCCCGGCCATGGGCGAGCTTTCGATGATCCCGCGCTCCACAGCCCAGTTGAACAGTTTCCCGAGAGCCGCATGGGTCCGATTGGCCATGACATCGGCTCCGCGGTCCATAATGCCGTCCAGAAGGCGAAGGATATCGGCTCGATTGATTTCCTGAATGGGTCGCTTTTTCCACTTGGATACAGCCTCGTGGTTCAAGATACGCTCCGTTTCTGACCAGGTTTTGTTTCTCTTGGCATAGCGCTCCACAAATTCACGGACCACCTGGGAGAAGGTGTCCGGCTCTGCTTGCCCCTCTTCAGCTTTGGCCATGGTCGGATCAATCCCTTGCCGAAGCTGCGCCAGAGCGGCCTCGGCTTCGGCTCGGGCCGCAGCCAAGCTCAAATCGGGGTATCGCTTGCCTAAGGTCAGCTTTTTAGGTCGGCCTTTCCAGCGGTAGCGGAATGCCCATGACTTGGTTCCGCTCGGCTGAACTACCATATAGAGGCCATCTGGAGGTCCAGCAGGAACCTCCAAGCGTCTCTCTGGGTCCGGTTTCATGTACTGAACCTGCTTGGCTGTAAGACTCTGTTTTTTCATATCAGCTCCCTTCGGGTAACGGCTTGGGGTAACAAACTGGCCGTCAATGCCTGTTTACTCATGTTCAATGATGTTAGCACCAAAGGCTGAAAACTACAAGAACAAAGCACTTGCGATGGAAGGGAGGTTATCAGGTGTTTACCCGTGTTTTGCCTCTCTACCTGAATCGCACTCAGGAGGTCGTGGGTTCGAATCCCATCGTCTCCACCATTATTTACAACAACTTACAGCCATTTCACAGCCGCCGGATTCGCACTCTCTCGATCCTTCTGCTCTTGGCACCTCCCTCCTGGGGATTGCAGGCTTGAGGACGACCATCAAGTAAGTGTGTCCGTGCTTATTGCATGTACCGATTAACCCATGCCAGTGCATCGTTGTAAGCCTTGTCGATGAGTTGTGGATCCCCGCCTGCCAATCCGTGCTCGCCCCCCGGAATCGTGACGAATTCATACGCAACGCCGTGCTTCTTGAACTCCTCTGCCATCATTACCGACTGCTCGTAAGGTACGTCGGTGTCGTTGGTCCCGTGAATGAGCATCGTCGGTGGATAGTCCTTCGTCACTTTTTGGACCGGCATGAACGGGTAAAACTTCTCCGTCTCCGTGTGCGGATCCCATCCAGACACTTCTTTGGGCCAGAGTCCGCGCTGCCGACAATACTGGTAAAAAATACGGCCGTTTCCGTCGCGATCTCGCGCGTCGGAGATCGGCGGCCCGCTCACTTGCCTGTAGGCTTCTTCCTCCGTCACCTCGATGCGATGGTGCCGTGGATGTGCACTCGGCCGGCTGTACCAGTCTCCCACGAGATCACCGTAGCCGAAGAACGCAACCAGCACGGTCGGACGAGGTTGCGTGCGGAACCCGGAGGTGAGCGTCAGATACCCACCCGCGGACGTTCCCATGACCGCGATTCTGCTCGTCTC
>JALLON010000324.1 GCA_027717925.1 Acidobacteria bacterium AH-259-G07
GCCGGCATCGGATAACATAACGGTTTTCTGGAGAAGAAAATGAAGGGGATCATACTGGCGGGAGGATTGGGCATACGTTTGCGGCCTCTGACTAAAGTAACAAACAAGCACTTATTGCCGGTTTTTGACAAACCGATGATCTTCTATCCCTTGGAAACACTGGTCGATGCCGGTATAGCCGACATCATGGTGGTGACGGGTGGTAACAGTGCGGGCGATTTCTTACGCCTACTTGGAAACGGGAGGGAGTTCGGGCTTCGCCACCTCCATTATGCCTACCAGGAAGGAGAGGGAGGAATTGCCGAAGCACTCTCACTGGCCCAGTTCTTTGCAGATGACGATCTCCTCTGTGTCGTGCTGGGAGATAACATTATTGAGAATTCCATTCGCCCCTACGTCGAGAAGTTCAAAAAACAGGGCGGAGGTGCAAAGATCCTACTGAAAGAGGTTCCGGATCCTCAAAGATTCGGTGTGCCGGTGCTGGAGGGAGACAAGGTGCTTAAAATCTACGAAAAGCCACGAGTTGCCCCTTCCAAGTATGCCGTAACCGGTGTCTACATGTTTGATCATCGTGTGTTTGATATCATCCGTACCTTAGAACCTTCCGATCGAAACGAACTTGAAATTACGGATGTCAACAACCGATATATCGAGTGGGGAGAGATGAGCTACGACATCCTGGAAGGTTGGTGGACAGACGCTGGAACAATCGAGTCTCTGCTGCGAGCAAGCAACCTCGTGGCACAGAGGCAGAAAAAGAAAAGACAGACCGCCAATCAAGAACACGAACAAACAGCGAAAGAAGTTGCCGAGTCATAAGAACTTACCATGAAGCTGTTGATCACAGGCGGGGCCGGGTTTATCGGCTCTAATTTCATCCACCACATCCTGAAAGAAAGAAGGGATGCCCAAGTCGTTAACTTTGATTGCCTGACTTATGCGGGCAATCTCGAAAATCTGGCCGAGGTATCCTCCGATCCACGCTACACCTTTGTCCGTGGAGATATTGCTTGTGTTCAGGATGTCGAAAAATGTCTCAATCAAGGGGTAGAGGCGGTCATCAATTTTGCCGCCGAGACGCATGTGGATCGCAGTATTCTAGACTCATCCGCTTTTGTTCGGACCAATGTGCAGGGGACTCAGGTCTTGCTGGAGGCATCCCGCCAAAAAAAGGTCTCAACCTTTATCCAAGTTTCCACCGACGAAGTCTATGGCTCCTTGGGAGAGAGAGGGGAATTTACTGAGGAAAGTCCCCTCGCTCCCAATAGTCCTTACGCTGCCAGCAAGGCCGCGGCAGATCTCCTGGCACGTGCCTATTGCAAAACTTTTAACATGGACGTGATTGTGACTCGCTGCAGCAATAATTACGGCCCTTATCAATTTCCTGAGAAATTGATCCCCTTGATGATTCTGAATGCGCTTGAGGACAAACCACTTCCAGTTTACGGAGACGGCCTATATACTCGCGACTGGATTCATGTCAAAGACCACTGCCGAGCGCTGGAATGTATCTTAACGGAAGGTCATCCCGGTCGAATTTACAACATCGGAAGCAACCAGGAGAGACAAAACCTGGAGGTTGTCCGTCAGATTCTCGAAATACTACGGAAATCTCCCGATCTCATCCAGTTCGTCAAAGATCGTCCCGCTCATGACCGTCGATATGCGATTGATGCGACTGTTCTACAACGGGAACTGGGTTGGAAGCCACAGATTCCTTTTGAAGAGGGACTCGCCGACACCATACGCTGGTATGAGAGCAATTCAGATTGGGTTAGCCATGTTTGCACTGGGACCTATCAGGAGTATTACCACCGGATGTATGAAACCCGGGACGAAACCTTGAAGAATTTGTGAGGGAAAGAGGCTGAGGGGTGGGGGTCAGACCTACAAGCCATGAAGATCGCCATTACAGGCACTACTGGAATGCTGGGCCAGGCACTGTGTAAAGCCTTCGCCAGGCACTCCATTTATCCCCTCTCTTCGGGCGACGCCGATGTCACTTCTCTGCCCACGGTTCGCCAAGTCTTTTCCGATTTGAAGCCTGACTGGATCATCCACAGCGCCGCTTTTACAGGGGTCGACGAAGCTGAGTCGAAGCCCCTTGAGGCTTACCGGGTGAACGCTCTGGGAACGCGCAACGTGGCGCTGGCAGCTTTTGAAAACAAGAGTGAACTACTGTATTACAGCACGGATTATGTCTTCGATGGCAGACAGGACCGGCCTTATCGCGAGTGGGATCCGACTAACCCTGTGAACGAGTATGGCCGATCAAAATTGGCTGGTGAGTTTTTCGTCCGCTCGCTATGCCCACTTCACCTAATCGTTCGCACGAGCTGGCTCTTCGGACCAGGAGGATCTCATTTTGTGCAGAAGGTTTTGGAGCGAGCCAAGAAGGAAGAGCATCTGAATGTGGTGAACGATCAGCGAGGCAGCCCCACCTTTAGCACTGATCTGGCCTATATGACACTTTGTTTGATCGAAGGAGGAAAGAGGGGGACCTACCATGTGACTAACTCCGGGGATTGCACCTGGTACGAGTTTGCCTGCAAGATCGCGGCTCTCAAAGGGATTCCCGTCAAGGTCAATCCGATCGACGGTTCAGCCTGTTCAGCTCCTGCCCTGCGTCCCGCATATTCGGTCCTTGACAACTATCTTCTGAAACTAGAGGGGATACCTGTGCTTAGACCCTGGCAAAATGCCCTGGCAGCATTCCTAGGAGATTGAGCTGTGGCCGAGCAAATTGTAGTCAAGAACAAAAAGGCCTTTCACCTTTACAAGATTCTTGATCGCTACGAAGCAGGGATCGCCTTACAGGGTACGGAAGTCAAGGCTATCCGTGAGCATAAGGTAAATCTAAAAGACAGCTACGCACGAATCAAAGACGGAGAGCTGTGGCTGGAAAACTGTCATATCAGCCCCTATTCTCATGGCAGCATTTCAAATCATGAACCGTTACGCTCCAGAAAGCTCCTACTCCATCGCCGCCAGATCAACAAGCTGATTGGCAAGTCGATCAAGCAGGGATTCACCATCGTTCCCCTTTCGCTTTATTTCGAAAATGGCAAGGTTAAGGTGGAAATCGCCCTGGCCAGAGGCAAGCAGATCCATGAC
>JALLON010000326.1 GCA_027717925.1 Acidobacteria bacterium AH-259-G07
CCAGCGTGTTCATGTCCAGAAGAGCTTATATCTTGCGGGCCCGGGATAAGAGACTGGAACTCGGCAGCTACACCCGGGTCATGGGGGTAGTGAATATTACCCCCGACTCTTTTTTTGACGGCGGCCGTTTTTTCGGACGGTCGCAAGCGGTTGAACACTGTTTAGAATTGGTTGAAAAGGGCGCAGACATCCTGGACCTGGGAGGTGAATCTTCCCGTCCCGGGGCTCGCCCGGTGCCGGCTGACGTCCAGTTAGAGCGGGTCTTGCCGGTGCTGCAGGAGGTGCGCAAGCAAGTGTCTGTGCCCATCTCGGTTGACAGCTGCAAAGCTGCAGTGGCGCGGGAGGCTTTAAAAGAAGGTGCGGATATTGTTAATGACATCAGCGCGTTTCGTTTTGATTCAGAAATGCCACCAGTCGTCAAAGAGTGGGATGCAGCAGTGGTGCTGATGCACATGCGCGGGACTCCACAAAATATGCAGGAACTTCCTCCTAGTCCGGATATCCTCAACGAAATTCAAAGTGATTTGAAAGTTGCTGTATCCACGGCATTCCGACATGGAATTGCGAAGGAACGGATCATGATCGATCCCGGCATCGGCTTCGGTAAAACTGTTGAAGATAATTGCAAGATTTTAAACCGATTGTCCTTTCTGGAAACTTTTCAATTGCCGATCCTGGTGGGAACTTCTCGAAAGAGCTTCCTGGGCAAGATTTTAGATCTCCCGGTTGAGGACCGCGTCTGGGGGAGTGCCGCCTCGGTGGCGATTGCTGTCCTGCGCGGAGCACACATCGTGAGACTGCATGATGTGGCAGAGATGAACCAGGTCGCCCGGGTAACCGACGCTATCCTGGCGGAGAATTCTTTGCAATGATGACTGATCTGCTTTCCAGCCTTTCGCACCTGCGGCCTCGGGATATCATCGATATCCTAGTCATCGCCTTCCTTATCTATCAGGCGCTGCGCCTGGTTAAGGGAACTCGCGGGTGGCAGATGACGCTGGGCATTATATCTTTGATTTTGTTCTATTATCTTCTGACCCAGTTTTTCGAATTGAGAACGGTCGAATGGTTGTTCGCTAAATTCTTTCCCTTCTTCATCATTGCTCTCATCGTGATTTTTCAGTCAGAAATTCGCAGGGGACTGGCCCAGATCGGCAAAGGAGGTTTTTTCCCTCGGTTCGTTGGGAAGGGAAATCAGGAGCGATTCGACGAAATCGTCCTGGCTGTCACCACTCTCTCCACCCAGAAAATCGGAGGTCTGATTGTCGTTGAGAGGGAAATTGGACTCAAGAATTACATCGAAAGTGGAATCAAGTTAGATGCCTTTTTGACTTATGATCTTTTGCTCACTATCTTTAGCCCGAAAAGCCCGCTGCATGATGGGGCCGTCATGGTTCAAGGAGACCGTGTCGTTGCAGCTGCTTGCTTTCTGCCACTCACTCTGGATCCTTACTTGAGCAAGGAACTGGGTACCCGACACCGCGCTGCCATTGGAATTACTGAAGAGACCGATGCAATCGCCATCGTAGTCTCTGAGGAGACCGGTAACATCTCAGCCATCTTCGGAGGCGAAATTACGCGAAATTTGGATGGGCCGCGTTTACTCAGGTTTCTGCAGAGAACAATCGAGATCCCCGCCAAAGAGTCCACAACTCGAACAGAACGGCGGAAAGAAAGAGAGGAGCGTCAGGAAGCGGTATGAATATCTTGCGGGCCTTTTTTCTAAAGAATCTTGGGTTAAAGGTTATCTCTGTTTTGCTCGCCTTCCTGCTTTGGTTGACTATTACCGTCCCCGAAATGGTTCAGCGTACACTTTCTCTTCCGGTGGAATTTGTCAACATGCCCTCCCAATTGGAGATTTCCGACGACTATGACAAGGAAGTGGAAGTCGTCATTCGTTCCGATCGCAGCACGAGCACCCTCGATGAGCGAAACTTGGCGGTGGTGATTGACCTGAAGGGAGCGGTCCCAGGAACTGAGTTGATTCGTCTGACCGAGGGAAACATTCGAAACAAGCCTTCCGGGGTGGAGATTCTTTTCATCGATCCCGCCAGGATCCGGCTGCAACTGGAAAGTACGCTGAGAAAGATCGTCGAGGTTACCCCTGAACTGGTGGGCAACCCCGCTAATGGGTTCGAGGTCACCAACGTACGAGTCATCCCCAGTGAAGTCATGATCAGCGGTCCTAAATCACGAGTTCTGAGTGTCTCCACGGCTAAGACGGAGCCGATCGCCATAGAAGGGCATTCCTCCACTTTGAGACTAAACGCCTACCTGGATCTTGAGGATCCTCGCCTCCGCATTGAAAATACGCCTTCAGTTAATATGGTCGTGACGATTGAAGAGAAGCGACGAGAAGTGCGCATCCCTGGGATTCCAATCCAGGTGCTTCCACATGATACTCAAGCTCCCCTTATTACTCAAAGGGCGGAAATCATCGGAACGGTACCGCTTTCATTCGCAGGCGAACTGAAACCCGAAGATTTTAGAGCCACCGTCAATGTGGAAGAACTTGAACCACGACGCGAGCCCTACGAGCTTGTCCCGCAGGTTACTGTCTCTGAAGAGTACGCTGGTGTTTTCCAGCTAAAATCGTGGATTCCTGAACGTGTTAAGGTAAGAAAGATTAGATGATGAGGAGTCAGGAGTCAGGAGTCAGGAGTCAGGAGTCAGGAGCCAGGAGTAAAAAGTCCGAAGGGCAGAAGCTCCCTTTGGCGGCTCAGATCTGACGACTGGAACCTGGAACTTGGAACCTGGAACCTGGACCTGGAAACCTGAAATGGTAACATCCAGGTCGAAGATCAAGTCGCGTCGGCAGCTGCAGTCGATCGTGGCGCAACTGCGAGCGGAAGGAAAGAGGATCGTTTTCACCAACGGGTGCTTTGATCTTCTCCATTCGGGGCATGTGCGCTATCTGGAGAAAGCCCGTGCTGAGGGTGATGTGTTGGTAGTGGCTTTGAACAGTGATGCCTCTGTGAGAAAAATCAAGGGCCAGGATCGCCCCATTTTCTCTGAAGAGGAACGATGCGAGGTGATTAGCGCACTCGCCAGTGTGGATTTTGTTACAACTTTTAATGAGGAA
>JALLON010000327.1 GCA_027717925.1 Acidobacteria bacterium AH-259-G07
GTTCCCCTAGATCTTCATATCGTTTTTCGCGCATTTCGCGGGATTATTTCGCGCGTTTCGCGGGTCAAATACTTCCAAACCGCAACAGCGTAGAACACGGTCAGCGTCGGGACGATGAGACTCGCTGTGTCTTCGATCGGTGTTGTGAAGAAGTCCGCGTTCTTGCCGTCGGCGAAGTACTCCAGCCAACCCGAGGAGTCCACGACATTCATACGCGATCATCCTCACGTTCGATCGTGGTGTCGATTCCCCGAATAAACCCTCGCATCTCTTGGATGGGACGGATGGGGATCAGCTCGATGCGTCCCTCATAGATCAAAGCCTCAACCTTTTGTCCCGGCGAAAGCGCAAGGCGATCCCTAATCTCTTTTGGTATGACCACTTGGAACTTTGGCGAGATTGTGACAGTGCTCATCAGGCGCTTCCATTCATCGATCAACTAATCGTAGCACACTCAGCATATCGATACTGGAGGCAACTCGCAAGAGTCCTTAGCGCCTTCACGGTTGCCTAAAGCCCCACAAAAGAGGGACGAAATTCAAACCGCCAAGACGCCAAGAACGCCCAGGAAACGGACGGCAGGAGCCACCTCCTCCTCCCCATACCGCTGCACGACGATGGCAATCTTCATATCGTTTTTCGCGCATTTCGCGGGATTATTTCGCGCGTTTCGCGGGCCAAATACTTCCAAACCGCAACAGCGTACCCCACCGCCAAGACCACCTCCGTCACAATGACACTGAGCGCCGCCCCTTCGCTCCCCATCCTCGGGATCAACACCAAATTCACCGCGATGTTAACAACCATTGCAATTCCCGTCACCACGGGAACTTGGTTTATCGCTTCTCGCCGGACGTCGAGATTGTCGCTGTGGCGCACCAGAAGCGACATCCCAGCTATTGGGCTCACCGATAGGTTGGACGCCGCAGAACCAGTCGCTGCAGCGGACACCTTTCGCCGGCGCTTCAAGCCCGGTGAGCTCGAAACGTTCTCCGGTCTAAGAAGGTTATGCTCCTTGGGCTCGGAATGCTATTGTCGCACGATGATTCAAGCGGTAGTATTCGGGCGTGAGCAAGACATTCGAGCAGATTCGTGATCTGCTCGGGCATGGTGAGGTGAGAATATCCGACCACGGTTACGAGGAGCTCGCGGACGACCAGATCTTCGTCAGGGATATCATGGCGGATGTACCGAGCGCCGTAGTCGTGGAAGATTATCCTGACTATCCAAAGGGGCCATGCGTTCTTGTTTTGCCGAAAGATCGGGAAGGAAATCCAATTCATGTTGTCTGGGGAATTCCAAAGGATAGTTTGTCACCGGCTGTTTTAGTCAGCGCGTACAGGCCTGATCCCAATCGGTGGACAAGCGATTTTATGAGGAGAAGATGATGATGAAAAAAAGACACCATACAAAACTCGTTCATGAGGGGAAATACGTGGCGAAAGTCGATGTGGCCTTAATTGACACGGATGAGGGCTGGTCACCCTACTTGTCGCTTGAGGACGCATACAAGCTGGACGATGTACGCGATGCCCTGCGTCGTGGAGATATCAAGGGCGCAGCCCGACTTTCTCGCGTCTTCACCCTCACCCCGGTGGCTGTCTAATCTGCGCCCGCACAGCCCGCGGATCAGGCGGAGGTTGAGTCCCTCAGGGGCAAGCGACGTCGTGCTGAAGTGCTACTCCACGGTTGATCAGAGATTGGAGGTCGGGGCAATCATCGAGGTCCAGATTGTTCTGGAGCAGGTTCACGGAGTCCCCGGCTCCCAGGCCGGCATCAAAGGAAGTCCTTCGCTACTTTGACACCGTTCTTGTACAGCGCCTCGCTCTCTTCACGGGTAATATTGAAGTCAGTCGTTTTAATTTCCTTCTCCGCACCCCTCAGCTTGACCACAGTCGGAATTCCGATCGTGCGTTCATCATCACCCTTTGAGTTGGAGATGTGGTAGCTGTCATGAGCGTCCATCATGGTTGCGGCAGATCACGCGGATTTTGGCACGGATTAACGCGGAATTTTTAGCTCGCGAAAGACGCGAACGAAGGCGAATCGAGGCGATGGAGTTTAGGACCGATTGCCGTTGGAGAAGTAGCGTTCAACCACATTGATGAGGACGTTCAGACGCTCGTCCGTGCCCTGCTGGGCTTCCGCAAGGTGATTCAAGCGCGCATCGGTGCCTTCCTGCGCCTCCACCAGGCGGTTGAAACGTTCATCGCTCTGACGCGCCATTTCCTCCACAACACCTCCCATCCTAAACAGCAGATCCATGAGTTGACTGATCTGCTTGCTGTTGCGGTCGACCCGTTCGTCCAGCTTGCGCAAGTCGGCGTAAAATTGTGCCTGCTGATCTAGGAGAAAATCCATGCGGCGCTGAAAATCGTCCTCCGAAGGCATCGGCCTATATTAACACATCCCTCAGATCACGCGGATTTGACGCGGTTGCGTTTCAGAAGATGAGCGACAAAGAGATTCTGCATCTACACAATAAATTGATTCGCGCAAGAGAAAAGTTCGCTGCTGAATATGAGCACATTGCAGTGGAAGTTCCATTACACGCTTTTTGAACGCCCGCTGAAACTGGCTGGTGATCTCAACGGAAAAGCCCGGCCTCATGCCTTCTGACGCCGGGGGGCTACGGTTTTTTTCCTCCTCACTTTGCCCAGCTCCGCCAGGAGCTCCTCCGCAGGTCGGGTTCGGCCAGCACGAATGTCCTCGTTGCTCTTTTCAATCTGGCGCTGCACTTCGGGGTCCTGAAGCTCCAGGTAGTCCTCCAGCTCCTCAGCGTCCATGATGCCGGCGACAGGAATACCACCCTTTTCCAGGATGAAGTACTCCTTGTTCAGGTGCACGCGACGCACGAGCTGGCCGAGGTTGATGCGCGCTTTGGTGATGGGAATGCGGTGAACCATGGATGTGGTCTTCTTTCTCAAACGCCCTCCTTGATTAAGTCTGATTAAATTTGATCTGTTTTCATTATAAGCCCTAGCCAGAATCTGTCAACGGGAGTGGGAGAAATCCCACAGTGGGGGAAATCCCGCAGGTCACGCGGATTAACCCACAGATCACGCGG
>JALLON010000328.1 GCA_027717925.1 Acidobacteria bacterium AH-259-G07
ATGCCGAATGTCGAATGCGGAATGCCGAATGAAGAATGTCGAATTTCGACTCACATTTCGATCGGGAAGCTGTAGTCCTCATTCGACATCCCGCATTCGACATTCGGCATTTATGTCTTGTCTGGCGTCGGTGGTTCTGTTCTTAAGTCTTACTCCCACACTAGGCCAAGTCCTAGACTACCAGGCGTCTCCCATTGATTTTCATCGCAAACTCCGCGAAGCCTTTATAGCTGGAGACGATGTCAGTGCAGACATAAACACCATTATTGAGAAAGTCGGGGACCACTCTTTTGACACTTTACTCACCCACTCACAATCCAAGCTCACTGCGCTTAACCTTCGAAGTGTCGCCTGGAAAGCTTGGTCTGAAGGGGATTACGCGCAGGCGATCCGTCTTTACCGAAAAGCGGCTAAAATGTTGGGGGATTCAGGTGCCAGCAGCGGGGTCGCTTTTTGTCTGTACTTTATTGGGGAGATTTTTGCCGAACAGGAGAACTATGTCGAAAGTCTTCGGTGGCTCGAGCGGGCCATAGAAGTCGCCAGCTCGAAAAATGGCCCTTACCTCGAAGCCCTTCTTCTTCAAAGTAAAGGCTACTCCCTCTGGTTTATGGACCACCTTCAGGCCAGCATTCACGCTTTTAGTCTAGCACTGGAACGCTGGAAGAGAATCGGATTTCGTGCAGGTATGGTGACTTCTTGGAATAACCTGGCTTCTCTGTACGAGGAGCTCCGTCTCTGGAAAAAGGCAGACCACTGCTACAAACGTGCTCTCAGAATCACTCCAGAGTCGTTAGATGAGGAGATTCGCTTTTATCTGCATGCTAACTACGCTCTCTTTCTACACAAAGCGAAACAGCTATCGAAGGCACTGCACCATCTGGACAAGGCTCGAGAATTGAAAGGAGTTTCGCCAGAGAAGTTTTTGCTTTTGGAACTGAAAGTCTTGGGACTGGGGGGTCGCTCAGAGCGTCTCCATTCCTTTCATCCTCAACTTCCTTCCCTTCGCATCGAAAGAGCCTTGCTGCTCGGCCAATTCTTCCAGAAGCACGGGGACAAACCCCAAGCCTATCGTTACTTTAAAGAGGCTTTTCTGCACAGCCAAAGCTGGAATCAGCGCTACTTCATTCGAACATCCGCTCTTCATCTGGGCACCTGGCTGGAAAACGATGGTCAGTATCGAGAAGCCGCTGAGCTCTACTCCTCAACCTTTAATCAAGAGCACAATTTATCTGTCCCTGAAGTAGTCTTTCCGTATTCGCGCGCCATTTCTCCACTCTTCGATGGTTGGATTCGCTGTTTGATTCGCTTGGGGCGCTTTGAGGAAGCCTGGCGCGAAATCCAACGCCTCGTAGAGCTGCGGAGGAACAAGGGGGAGAAGGTAACCGAAAGCCTCCTGCCGGCTAAGTTCTCCAAAGATGAAGTGGGTCAATTTATCATGGCCGGGAAGCTAGAAACGCAGACGGCGCCGGCCATTTCCTGGGAAAAACTCACACCTTCAGATCTGAAACCAAAGTCTGCTTTCAAGTTACTTTCCTCGCAAGTCAAGGACAAATTCACGATTGTCGAGATGTGGCCCGACCGTACAAGAGTCTACGCATGGCTGATTCAATCATCCGGATACCTCTTCCGAGAACTAATTCTTCCCAAAGAAATCGCCGAGACCGTACAGGAGATTGTTGATCCCCTGTACTCAGCAGGTGATGCTCTTCCTCCGGCTCCTACCGCTCACCACCTGCAGCTCGTCTACAGCTACCTCATCCAGCCTCTGGAAAAATTCTTTGACTCCCACAGTATTCTATTTATTGGTCACAAGGAACTGCAGTATCTGCCCATCGAGATGCTGCAGAACTGGCAAGGAGAGTTTCTGCTGCAGCGCTACAATTTCAGCTACCTGCCTTCAGCCTATCGACCGCAGCAGCAGGAGTCGTCAGACCGATTGGCTCCGACCCTCATCGTCCCTGCTTCCTCCCTGGTGCTACCAGAAGTTGAGCGTGAAGAAATTTTCTTCAAAACTCTCTTTCCCGATTTAAAGGTTATAAAAAGATTGGATACAGCAGTTCCCACCAGCGCCAAGTGGATCCACCTTTCCACACATTTTCGACTAGACGATCGATTTTGGTTGGTTTCCGGTTTCGCGAGTGGCGCCGAAGAGGTCAATATTCTTCGATTTCTGAAAGGACCCTTCTCTTGTACTCTGCTCTCCCTCGGGGTGTGCGACGCGGGCAACGGCTACACTTCCGGCTCGCCTTATTGGCTGGGATTTTGCGAGCTCTTCTTGACCCGAGGGGTAAATGCTCTCATCGTCAATCGCTGGAGGCTTGATGAACTCTCGTCCCGGATTTATCGCGATTTTTATTCGCTCTCTAAACGGGGGCTTTCTATGGATCAGGCAATCACTGAGGCTCGGCGAACATTCCTGGCTAAAAGCCTAAAACGCGCCAATGTCAAAATCAGAGGGGACCATCCCTTCTTCTGGGCGGGGATTGCCTATGTCGGAGTTCCCGGAAAAAGCTTATACGAAAGACCTGAGTTCGGAGCGGGGATACTTCTGTGTGGCCTGAGTTTGGGGATTGTGGTGCTTTCCGTTTTTCTGTCTGCTGCTCACTCTCGCCGGCGAAGAAAAACCAGCTGACTGTCCCCAACCCGCAGAACACGGGAGACGATAAGGCTCCCCGGCACAAAGTCCAGCTTCGTTTTCTTGAAAGCTTCCACAATGATCTGGCTGCTCACCTTCAAGAAAGCAAGGTTACCCACTGCTTTCAATAGCTTCTCAGGGCGGCCGAAGTCGTAAGGTGGGTCTAGAAATACAAAATCTAAGGGAGGGGCCTCGAGCCTTTTTAGCAGAACGAAGACATCCAACTGACAAATTTGGTAGCTTCCCTCTACTTGGCAGATTTCCAGATTCCTTTGAACGACTGCGAGGGTCCGGGAGCTTTTATCATTCAGGATGACATGGTGCGCACCACGGCTGAGTGCTTCAATTCCAACGGCTCCTGAGCCCGCGAAGGGGTCCAGCCATACAGATCCTCTTACCGAATCGCCCAAAACGTTAAATAGAGTCTC
>JALLON010000329.1 GCA_027717925.1 Acidobacteria bacterium AH-259-G07
TATCCTGTACTGTCCCAGCTACTGCACAGTAGCGTTACCGGAAGGTGTCAACGGCTTTGAGACATCTGTTCCCCCCTCCTCCCCAAAACACCGGTTCCCGGGCTCCCCCGGCGGAATGAGCCCTCGTAGCAGATTATGAACTTGCGGTCACTTATTCGTTTCTTTTCCAATGATCTGGCGATTGACCTGGGTACCGCTAACTCACTTGTCTATACTCCGGGCCGCGGAATTATCGTCAACGAGCCTTCCATGGTGGCGATCAACAAACTGACCAATACAGTGGAGGCGGTCGGGCATGAGGCCAAGGAAATGCTTGGCCGTACGCCTGAAAACATGGTTGCCATTAAGCCCATGAAGGATGGGGTCATCGCTGATTACGACCTCACTGAGGAGATGCTCAAATACTTTATCAAGAAAGCCCATACCCGCAAGCACCTGCTCTCTCCCCGTATAGTCATCAGCATGCCAGCAGAGATTACCCAGGTGGAAAGAAGGGCAATTACAGAAGCGGCCCGGGAGGCCAAGGCCAGCGAGGTCTACTTGATGGAACAGGCCGTGGCCGCGGCCATTGGTGCTGGTCTTCCCATTACAGAACCGGGTGGAAACCTGATCGTGGACATGGGAGGGGGAACGACTGACGTCGCTGTAATCAGCCTGTCGGGTCCAGTTTACAGTCGTTCAGTCCGCATGGCAGGAAATGAGATGGACAAGTCAATCATCCAATACATCAAAAGAAAGCACAGTCTGTTGATTGGAGAGCGTACGGCTGAGCAGGTGAAGATCACGATTGGCTCGGCTGCGCCGCTGGAAGAAACGTTGACGATGGAGATCAAAGGACGCGATCTAATCGAAGGAATCCCCAAGACCATTACCATCACAGATGAAGAAGTGCGTGAGGCTTTGTCCGATGCTATTGATACCATCATCAATGCTATAAGGGTGGCCTTGGAACGTACCCCTCCCGAGCTTGCCGCGGACATTATGGATAGGGGTATCGTCTTAACCGGGGGCGGAGCTCTTTTAAAGAATTTGGATTTGAGACTCAAGAATCAAACAGGACTGCCGGTCTTCCTGGCAGAAAATCCCTTTTTTTCCGTGGTCCTCGGAGCAGGCAAGATGCTGAGCGATATGACACTCCTCAGGAGAGTCAGCTCGCCATGACAGGGCTTTTTTCTCAGGATCGTTTGTGGATCCGCTTTCTCTACCTAAGTGCCTCGTTCCGTAAGCGAGGCACTAAGCACCTCACGGACTTTTTGTGCCAGCTCGATGGTCCTGAAGGGCTTCGAGATGTAGGGGGTGCCCGGATCCAGGAGGCCTCTATGCAAAAAAAGACGTTTGGTATAGCCGGACATGTACAGGACCTTCAGGGAGGGGCGCTTTGCCGCCTTGCCTGGCACAAGAGATCGGCCCTCAAGAAAGGGAGATCGAAGGAACTGGAAATCTTTTCGCGGTAGAGATCGATCCGGAGGCGCTGTTCCGGCAGTGGAAACAGTCTTACAGCCAGCAGATCGAAGAAGTCTTCGAGGCGTTATCCCGGCGCGCCGGGATCGATGTCCGGTTCGACCGGGAGGTCCTGGCCAACCTGCTGGACCTTACGCCTCCAGGGCTGGACGAACTGATGGCCCTCTCGCAGCTGGCCGAGTCCGTCGAGTGCGGCAGATACGACCTTTACGTGCTGGACACCGCCCCCACCGGGCACTCCCTTCGGTTCCTGGAATTGCCCGACCTGGTGCGGGATTGGCTGAGGACGTTTTTTGAGATTCTGCTCAAGTACCGGAACATCGTTCGTCTGCCCACGGTTTCCAGAATTCTGGTCGAGATGTCTCAAAAGGTTAAGAAAATTCACCAGATCCTGACCGATCCAAAGCGGTCCGAAGCCATCCCTGTCACTATTCCAACCGTGGTGGCCCTGCAAGAGACCGAGCGCTTGCTGGCAGCGCTCAAGCGAACCGGCATTGCGGTCAGAACCTTGCTGGTCAATCGGGTGGTCTCGCCCGCGGATGAGTGTTCTACCTGTACAACTCTGGCACGGGACCATCAGTCCTTTCTTTGCCGCTACCGAAAGATTTTGTCAGAACTGGAGATTGTTCCTTTGCCGTGGCGGACGGGTGATCTCCGCCGAAGAGAAGCTTTAATGGGCCTTTTGGAATTTGTTTAGAATGACTCAGAAACGGAGCAGATTGAAA
Source organism: Acidobacteria bacterium AH-259-G07 (assembly GCA_027717925.1). Taxonomy (GTDB): domain Bacteria; phylum Acidobacteriota; class UBA6911; order RPQK01; family JADFOI01; genus JALLOL01. Next base: position 2,187 of record JALLON010000329.1, read on the forward strand.
GAAAAAATTGAGGCAAACACAGAGTTGCGAACAAGGGAGTTGAATCTCAGAGGTGACCAGATGACCCAAACTAGACCACGACCATATGGGTTGGAAAGACAGGTCACCCTCTCCGAGATGCTGGACCGGGTCCTCAACAAAGGTGCGGTGCTGACGGGAGAAGTGGTGATTTCAGTGGCTGGAATTGACCTGCTCTACGTGGGCCTCAACCTTCTGGTTAGCTCGGTCGAAACCCTGCGCAATGGTAGACAAGTATCGGAGGAAACCGATGAAGCGCGGCACATGTAAAGTGGAGTTGGAGTTCCGAGAAACTTCTAAGGCTTCGTCGGATGTGCCCCGGACGCGGGTCAACGTGGACCCCGAGAAAGTGGAGCAAGGCCTGGTTAAGCTAGTGTTGGCACTGGTGGAACTGCTGCGTCAACTCCTGGAAAAGCAGGCCATGCGAAGGATCGAAGCGGGTAGCCTGAGCCGCGAGGAGATCGATCGGGTGGGAAGAACCCTTATGCAGCTTGAGGGCAAGATCAAAGAGTTGCAGGAACAATTCGAGATTGACGATCTGAATATTAACCTGGGCCCCCTCGGGGACTTGCTAGAATAGGAGAAAAAAGTCCATGGCGCAAATAGTACATGCGACGCAGGCCACTAACCTGGCCGACATCCTGGAACGGATCCTCGACAAAGGGATCGTTATCGCCGGCGACATCCGGATCAAGCTGGTTGATATTGAGCTGTTGACCATCAACATCCGCTTGCTGATCGCCTCCGTCGACAAAGCGCGGGAGATGGGAATCGACTGGTGGTCTGACAATCCGTTTTTGACGCGCACCGGCGGGCAGGCTGAAACAAAGCGAATCGAGCAAAA
>JALLON010000033.1 GCA_027717925.1 Acidobacteria bacterium AH-259-G07
CAATCCACCACAATGGGGGAGGGCAACATGGTCGGCAAGAGCATCTCTCACTACAAATGTCCAGACTTCAAACATACGTAGTAGTGTCAGCATACACCAGTACACCGTATTCGGGCCGATAGCCGGCGGGTGCTTTGAGGGTTACGAGCTTTACTGTTGTGTTGTTGGAAGTCGTCAGAATACGATTGGCTGTCGAAACTATTTTAGGGTCAGCACGCCTTGATTAGTTGATTTGTTAGCTATGAGCGATTCGCCCATAGCTGCTCTTAAAGAGAAGTCGATAAGAAAGGTTAAGGACCCCACTTAACCAACTCAACCGAATTCAGTGGACAAAATGGAGAAAAACAGGACACTTGTGGAAGGTTTCTTGTTCGGCCTCCTCAATGCTTCGAATTTTGAGATAACTAGACCTTTATTGAACCCTTCACTAGAGTTCTCTTCAAAGCCCACAGGGTTTTTACAGAGTTGCAGCTAAGAGCAGAATCTTGCATGTCTCTGCTTCATAATTCATACTGAACTACTCTTTAACAGGGAGCTGGCATGTTTGGGATTAAAACGAGAATCCTCAACAAGATGAAATCTTCTGTTCGGTCTGGGTATCAGGACAGAGTGCTTCAAGAACTAGGAGCTTACAAAGATAAGAGAAATGTTCATGATTTGCCCGACATCTTTCACTATGTCTCAAACAAATATTGGCGTCCGAAATTTGAAGCTTTAGGTATCCGGGGAATCAACGAATTTTATTCGGACAAGATCTATTCGGTATGGGATAGAGATAGAAGTCGGGTTGCTGTCTGCAGTGTGGGGGCTGGTAATTGTGATATGGAAGTGGCTATTGCAGAAGATGTTAGTAAAAGAGGGTGCGATTTCGGTTTTATCTGTATTGACATAAATAAGGATATGCTAGAGCGAGGAAAGCAGCTTGCGAACGAAAAAGAATTAGAAAAATATTTTGTATTTTCCGAGTCGGATATCAATTATTGGGAAGTTGCCCCTAGCTCGTTTGACATTATTATCGCCAACCAAACCCTGCACCATTTCGTGGAACTGGAAATTCTCTTTGATAAGATTTCAGTAGGACTCAAAGAGAACGGCTACTTCTTAACCATGGATATGATTGGCCGAAACGGACATATGCGATGGCCTGAAGCTTTAAAAATAGTTGAAGAAATTTGGTCTTTCCTTCCGGATAAGTATAAGTACAATCATCAACTTCAACGGTTCGAGGAAATGTACGAAAATTGGGACTGCTCAAGTGAAGGTTTTGAAGGTATAAGGGCACAGGATATCTTGCCGCTCTTGATTGAAAAGTTTGATTTCGAACTCTTTCTGGCCTTCGGAAATGTTGTGGACGTTTTTATCGACCGCGGTTTTGGTCACAATTATCAGAAAGATTCAGAGCAGGATAGAACCATCATCGACCTTATTGCAACGCTAGATGAACATCTGATTGAGAACGGAGTCATTAAACCATGTCACATGGTTGCCTCCTTGCAGAAAAAAGGAACCCTACAAAAAACGAGTACACAAATAAAGTGTTTCAAGCATTTAACGCCGAAACATTGCCTGAGGGAACATAAGGTAGAAAAAGCGACGAAATAGGACGTGTTTCTCCCTGGTCATTAATTCTTGCAGCACACGCTGTTTTTTTAGAAACTTTTCTTACTCGACGCCTTCGATGGCTTTCTTGGACACTTTCAAACGAACAGTTAACATGGCAATGGCGAGCGTCCTGGCGTCCTGTCCAGTACGGATGGACCTCGGACAGACAGCGTCCGGCAACTGAAAGTCAATCTTCACATCCGAAGCACTGATAACGCGCCTTGGAATGGTGGCCGGCCGTTTCTTCAGAGAACATAAGAGCGGAAAGTCCAGACCTTCATCGCACGATCACAGAATCGGGTCACAGCTTGGAGCTCCTGACTCTGAGAAGGAAGCCTCTTATGAAAACTAGTCTTTCGGGCATCCAAAACGCCTTACAGTGACGGTGGTCACCCAGGCGGTGGTCCTGGCCGAACCGCTCTCGGTGAATGCTTTGATGGGGCGAGCCGCCGGCTCGCCCCTACGGTACGCTGAGGGGGCCGACCGAGCGCAACGCAGTCAGGTCGGATGATTCCGCCGATGCAGTTGAGTCGGTGTGAGAAATGCGGGCTAAAGAAAGTCTCCATCAGCGGTGGAGCACCCGTGCCCCTGCCCGAGGCACGGAATCCAACGGGTCAGAGCTGGGGACCCCATGACCGGACTGTCTTCGGACAAGGTCAAAGGGGGCATCTGGGAGGTCTAAGGCGCGGCCCGCTCTGGGCGAGGTACAACAGCCCTTCGACTTATTAAGACAGCATTCCTCCGAGATAAATTGAATTGAAGAGCAGCTTGAAAGTTCCGTGAGGTTGCCCTCGAAAGTGCGTACGAAAGCCCAGCATGATTACTTGGCCACGCCCCAGCTTCACTCGCACTACGGCGGACTTGTTCCGGATCTTTTTCTCTCCCAGGATGCCTCCGCTCAGAAGAATCTCCTCGTCACCATAGCGGGCCACACGGTGTGAAATTGTCTCCTGTGGATACCTTTCTCGAAAATCATTTGCCTGGGCACTGCGGTCGCTTCCGTATCCCAAATCAAACGCCAGACTCTTAACAAAGAAAGCTGCAGCCTTTTCGCTCATCCCATATCCCACGGGATCTCTTACATCCACAATGAGCCGCAATAAAGATCCGGGGCAGTAAAAGTCTGTTGACTTCACACCCTCCAGAACATTCTGCACAGGAAGATCAAAGTAGTTCACCGGCAATTGACAAGCCGCATCGAGTGTAACTAAGACTCCCCCTTCTTCCACAAAACCTTTCAACTCAGTGAAGCCCTCAATGCCCATTCCTCCCGCATACTCCGGTGGGACTGAACCGGGGCGATGCCCCGTCATCATCCTCTCAGGACTCTGACTGGGAAGAACAATGACCTCAAAACGGTCTCTCAATCGCCCCAAACGAATGCCGCGGTTGGAAATGCTTTCGTAATCGAACTGATACTGGTCGAGCAACCATCGGGTCCAACCTTCATCCACGTTGGACACGGCTGATTGGTAAACACCGATCCGTGGTCGCTTGAGAACCGTTAACGCATCCTCAATTTCACTCTTCAGAGAATAGACTGGCGTCCGGTGACGTTCGGAGAGTTCCTGTACCAGGCTAACTGCCCCCTGATCGACGATGAAACATCCGGGAGGGAAAACCTTCTCCTTGTGATGGATCTCTTTTGAGCTCACCCTGAGAGTCAATCCCTGGGAAAGAAGTTCATTCACCAATCGGTAAGAGCTGTTCCAGCGACGATCAATCAGAAAGGCCCGTCCCGGGCCTACAGCGGGAGCTTGGGGCAGCCGTGCTTCTGTAATGGGCTGGGCCGCCAGCTCAAAAGGCTCCGCTATTCGTATGGTTCTTACGCCCATCTGTGTGGGAAGAGTCCAGCCGGTGACGTCATACGGCCGGATGGGAGGACCTCCTGGATGGAGTCGGCGTGTCACATACTTCTGAGGCTCCATTAGATCTATAAGATGTGGCCGAAAAGCCTGGGCTGTATACACGATGTAGGTCCCCTTTGGGTAGTGCTTCCCTTCTGCTTGAAAGTGCGATTCCGCTTGGTAAATCTCCAACCCTCCTCGACTCAAGGTCCGGATCAGGGCAGCCGCAGCCGAGGGATCGTGTTGATCGGGTGGAACCAGATATGCACCGGGAGCTTCGGTCTGCCCTTTTTCAATAGACTGCCTCCCCATCAAGTACATGCTGTAAAGCCACTGGTTACGGTGACGTGCAGCGACATCCAATACGGCCATCGAAGCTGTCATCATGTAATCAACTGCATCCCGCAAACGCCACCATCCACCCTGCCATGGATTTGGATAGTCAGCGCTGGGCTCCAGCGTTGGCAGTGTATTTCGAAAACTTTTTGGCAGGCCATCCTTTTCATATTCGTGGGGTGTCGCATATCCGTATAAGGCGGTTTCCGTCAGGATTCCCACCATATTGTGGAAATAAGGAGTGGTTCGCATTCCGCCGTTCCACCAGGTGGTGTAGCTAATCCGGCTAATCACTCCCGGCTTTTCCTCTGCTTCGAAGCGGGCACTCATGGCGCTCCCTACCAGATCGATACCGCGTAAGACAAGAGCCGGAATGTTAGGGTTCATGGGTGGAGCAAAGGGGGGTACAAATATGCGTGCCGGGAACGGTGCACTTTGATGGTGATTGTAAACGATTTGCGGATACCATTCCTCATACAGGATTCGGCTCACGTTTTGTGTTTCCGGCTGTGTGATCATGTACCAGTCACGGTTGTTATCGTGACCGACGTATTTATGGTAGAGCCGCGGTAAGGGACTGGTTTCGAACTCTGTTCCCAGGTTTCTCTCATACCACTGAACCACGATATTTAAACCGTCCGGGTTCATCACTGGAACCTGAAGCAGAACCACATTATCGCGGACAAACTGCATTTCCGAGCTCTCCTCGGTAACCACCCGGTATGATAACTCCGGTGAATGCTGTGCATGAGCCACTTCGGTGGCATGTAATCCTCCATCAATCCAGACAATTGTTCTCCCTTTGTCTGCCAACTGGCGTGCTTTCTCCGGGCTGATGCGCGCTCGGGCCAATTTCTCAGATATCTCTCGATACTCTTGCAGTTTGGCCATGTTGGCTTCGGAGCTAATGATCGCCAGCATCATTTGCCGGCCTTCGGCGGTTGGCCCGATGTCGAAAACCCGAATTCGATCTGAAGAGGCATCCAAGCGGTGATAGTACTCCCGCATCTGCTGGTAGTCGGCAAGCTTGTAATCGTCCCCGGGAGGAAAACCAAAAACGTCTTCCGGGCGTGGGATTTGACCAGCAAACCCAGTCGTCGACAGAATGAAAAAAAGAGTCAGATGCCTGATCGTCTGTTTCATGACCTTATACCTCACACTCCAGAGCGCCGCACCGACCTCGCGGCAGCCTGAGCGGCTGGAAGCCGGCACTATTTCTTATCAACACATCAGTCATGGGAACCACGGTGCTTTTCTGGGTAAACTGTTGAGTTAAACCATGATAGAGAGAAATTTAATCCAAATACCTGCCCAGGCCGTGCTATAATAACACAGCTCTTGTAGGAGGAAACTAACATGCCTTCTCTGTGGTCCGGATCGATCAGTTTTGGGCTGGTTTCGATTCCTGTCAGGCTGGAAACCTCGCAAAGAAGCAAACAACTGAGTTTCAACCTGCTTCATGAGGAATGCCGGCAAAGGGTGAATCGGAAGTTCTATTGCTCCACCTGTGACCAATACGTCGATGGGCGAGAACTGCTCCGCGGCTACGAGTACGAGAAGGATCACTATGTGGTTTTAGAGCCGGGAGACTTCGAGAGGGCTGAGAGTGGGGCCTCCCGGAGCATTGAGGTGATTGGCTTCGTGGATCGTTCGGAAATCAAACCCGCCCATCTCAATAAGACTTACTATTTGGTTCCAGAAGAAGGAGCTGAAAAGGGCTACTTTCTTTTGCTCAAAGGCATGCAAGAGACCAATACGGTGGCCATGACTCGCTTTGTGATGCGCGGAAAGGAATATATCGGTGCCGTCGGATGTGGCGAACAGGGGTTATTGCTGCACATACTTTTCCATCAAGGTGAGTTCAAACGGATGAAAGATGTCGTTGTCTTCCCTGAGATAGAATTAAAAGAAAAGGAACTGGCCCTGGCCAAGCAAATCATTGAAAACCTGACCGAGGAGTTCTCTGAAGAAATGCTTGCTGACCGCTATCGGGAGCGACTTCTGGAAGTCATTCGCCAGAAAGTGGAAGGCGAAGAGGTGACCGTGGCGGAAAAGAAAAAACCGGCCAGGGTGGTCGATCTCATGCAAGCCCTGAAACGCAGCCTGGAGGCGACGGCTCAAAAGAAACCTGCTGCCCGCGCGGGTTCGCAAGTAAGGATTCAAAAGGCTAAAAAAGAAAAAAAGAGGAAACGAGCATAAGAAAATGCTCAATTACTTCAGTCCGCAGGATGCGTCCAGCATCTTAGGAATCAAGCCGGGTCGTCTAAGGTACTGGAACCGAATCGGGCTGGTTAGACCTAGCATCCGCCAAAAAGGGAAAACTCATTACGACTTCCGGGATCTGATTTGTCTGAAGACTGCACAAGGCTTAACTGCCAAGGGCCTTGCCGCCACAAGAATTAAGAAAAGCATTGAATCTCTAAAGAAAAAATTTCCCGGAGTTGATCATTATTTAGCCAACAAGCGTATTTACGTCTTCGGCAACCGCGCCGTCATCAGTCACAAGAACCATTTCATAGACACTCAGTCCGGCCAGTTGCTTTTCAACTTCAATGTAGACGATCTCGCTCAGGAAATCGAGAGTCGGGCAAAAGACTTTCACTGCAAGAAGACGGCAGAAGATTGGTTCAGAGAGGGACTGAAGTACGACTCTAGTGACAAGACCCACCAATTGGCTCTTCATGCTTACCGCCAGGCATTGAAGCTCGATTCTGACTTTGTGGACGCTTACGTAAACATTGGAAATATCTATTATGATCAGAATAAATTCGCTGATGCCCGGCGTTCTTACCGCCTGGCCATCGCCCGGGATCCCTATCACGCCAAGGCCTACTTCAATTTGGGTAACGTCGTGGATGAGCTCAACTGCAGCGAAGAAGCGATTCAGTATTATCAAAAATCCCTAGAAGTGGATCCGAGTTTTGCCGATGTCCACTATAACCTGGCCGCGGCCTACGAGAAGCTACGTTTGTGGGATAAGGCCGTCAAACATTGGAAGGGCTATCTAAACTTCGATTCTGACAGCAAGCATGCAGCATTCGCCCGTAAACGAATCAGATTGCTTCGGTCAGGCCTCGTCTTCAAGGTTTAACTTCCCAACTCGAGAAGGTATGATATTTATAGCTAAGTGCCTCGTTTCGTAAGTAGGCTGACGCTTGCTGATGGGGCTTGCAAGGCGAGGTCAAGGAGCGGATCAGCCCATGATTAGCCGAGCAATGGAAGATTATCTAAAGGCGATCTACCGACTTGCCTCTGGTGGCAAGAAGGTCTCCACCTCTCGCTTGGCACAGGAGATCCACTGCTCAGCCGCCAGCGTGACCAACATGCTCCAGAAACTCTCAGCCATGAAACTGGTGGAGTACGAGCCTTATCAGGGCGTCACCTTGACTGGCGCGGGAAGAAAGATCGCTTTAGAAGTCACCCGTCATCATCGCTTGATCGAACTCTATCTTATGGAAATCTTAGGCTACAGTTGGGATAAAGTCCACGCCGAAGCGGAAGAACTGGAACACGTTATTTCCGAAGAGTTTGAGGAAAAGATCGATGAGGCGCTTGGCCATCCCACTACAGATCCGCATGGAGATCCCATTCCGAGCAAAGATGGACAAATTGATGCGCAGCGGCTCCGTTCTCTCTGGGATATGTCCGGAGGTGAAAGTGTCAAAGTAGGGCGTGTCAGCGATCGCAACCCGGAAGTGCTGCGCTACCTGGCTTCGATCGGGATTTTCCCTGAGGTGGAGATCGGCGTCGTTGAGAAAGCTCCTTTCAATGGTCCCATTCACATCCAGATCGATGACGCCAAACACAGCTTGAGTGAAGAGCTTGCCCGCCAAATCTTCGTTATTCCAACATGAGCATGTCTTGAACACACCATGCGGGCGATCGTTCTTGAAAAAGTTAACTCCATCGATCAGAAACCCTTGCGGGAAAAGGAATCCCCACTGCCTGAGCCGGGAGCGGCTGAAATCCGGGTGCGGGTGAAGGCTTGCGGCGTCTGCCGGACCGATCTCCACATTGTCGAGGGAGAGCTGCCCTGCCGAAAACTCCCCCTCATTCCCGGACATCAGATTGTGGGAATCGTTGAGGCACGCGGAGAGCGAGCCGGCCGTTTTCAGGAGGGCCAGCGAGTCGGGATCCCTTGGCTGCATCGAACCTGTGGCAGCTGCCAATTTTGTCGCAGCGATCGGGAAAATCTATGTGAGAAAGGTGAGTTTACTGGATACACCGTTGACGGAGGGTATGCCGAATACACCGTGGTCCCTGAAGACTTTGCTTACCCGATTCCCCAGACTTTCTCCGATGCAGCGGCTACTCCACTTCTTTGCGCCGGGATCATTGGCTACCGGTCATTGAAACTCACCGAAATTCGTTCAGGTCAACGCCTTGGCTTATATGGATTCGGGCAATCGGCTCACATTACCATCCAGGTGGCCAGGCGTTGGGACTGTGAAGTCTGTGTATTCACTCGCAGCCAACAACACCGTCAACTTGCCCAGCAGCTGGGAGCTGCATGGACCGGGGGGTCTGAAGACACCCCTCCAGGTAAGATAAACGCCGCCATTATCTTCGCCCCTGTGGGCAAATTAGTTCCGGATGCGCTTCGCGTCCTGGAAAAAGGAGGAGTTATTGTTCTGGCCGGAATCTATATGACTCCCATTCCACCGCTGGAATATGAATCCATCTATCACGAGCGGGCAATCCGTTCAGCAGCCAACAGCACTCGGGAAGATGCCCGAGAGCTACTGCAGCTGGCCGGCGAAATCCCAATCCGAACCGAGGTCGAAACCTTTCCGCTCAATGAAGCGAATCAGGCCCTTCTCAGGCTAAAAAACAGTCAAATCAACGGCGCCGCAGCCCTGCTGGTCGGATGAAGATTCTCCGTTCGGGCTGAGCAAGGCGTGCTATACTGTCGAGCTTAAAAGCGTCAAAGAGGAGTTTCACCATGGTCATTGTCATGCAGGCCGGTGCGTCACCTCAGCAAATTCAGCGTGTCATGGAACGCATTAAGAGCCTCGGCTATGAGCCTCATCCCATGTATGGCGTCGAGCGCACCGTCATTGGAGCCATTGGGGATGAACGTGGAAAAAGTATTCTGGAAAGCTTGATCAGCCTGCAGGGTGTGGAAAGTGTCATTCCCATCCTTAAACCCTTCAAGCTGGCCTCGCGCGAAATACGGCCTGAAGCAACAATCGTCCAGATCGCTGGCATCCAGGTGGGCAAAGGTGGGTTCGCCCTGATAGCGGGTCCCTGCTCGGTGGAAAGTGAAACACAGATTATTAAGGCGGCGGCGCAGGTGAAAGAGGCCGGAGCCAACATGCTCCGGGGAGGAGCCTTCAAACCGAGGACTTCACCCTACAGCTTTCAGGGACTGGAGCATGAAGGATTGAAACTTCTGGCCAAGGCTCGACAGGAAACGGGACTCGCCGTGGTGACGGAAGTTCTCTCTCCAGAAGACGTGGGACTGGTAGCGGAATATGCCGATGTTCTGCAGGTCGGGGCTCGTAACATGCAAAACTTTCCCCTACTCAAGAAGCTGGGGAAGGTCAACCGTCCCATTCTTCTCAAACGCGGGATGATGTGTACTGTCAAAGAAACGCTTATGTGTGCCGAATACATCTTAAGCAGCGGTAATCCTTCCGTCATTTTGTGCGAGCGGGGAATTCGCACTTTCGAGGATGCCACGCGCAACACGCTGGACCTGGCGGCTGTTTCCCTTCTCAAGGAATGGTCGCACCTGCCGGTCATAGTGGACCCGACGCATGGGACTGGAGTGAAATCACTCATCTTGCCCATGTCCAAGGCAGCTATTGCCGCGGGTGCAGATGGTTTAATGGTCGAGGTCCACCCTAAGCCCGAGGAAGCACTTTCCGATGGATTTCAGGCACTTTTACCCGAAGAGTTCAAGGAAATTGTAAAGTCTATTGGTCCCTACCTGAAGCTGGAAGGAAAAGAAGTACACCGACCGACAGCCGCTTCAGGTTGAAGGTTGAAGGTTTCACGTTCCAAGTTCCAGGTTTTTGAGCTACTGAGCTATTGAGCGGTGAGCTGTCAGCTGGGTGACTTCTGAATTCTGGATTCTGAATTCTGAATTCTGTGATTGTCGAAGTTGCTAGCAAATGAAGCGATGGTGTAACTTGAGCCCAAATCGGGGAAAGTGGTGTTGGACCTTTATCTTTCTCTTATGTACGGCACCAATCGCCGCTTGCGCAACTGGGCGTGGAGCTTCGGTCGAACCCGCCGATCTAGTCTTGCACAATGGGAAAATCGTGACCGTGGATCCCATCAGACCTGAGGCGCAGGCACTGGCGGTGCGCGGTGACACCATTTTGGCTGTGGGCAGTACTGAGGAGATTGAGCCTTACATCGGATCTCGCACAGAAGTGATCGATCTTCAGGGAAAACTGGCTGTTCCCGGCTTTATCGAAGGACACGGGCATTTCATGGGTATCGGAGAGGCTAAGACCAATCTGGACCTCATGAAGGTTAAGAACTGGGACGAGATTGAGGCCCTGGTGGCAGAGGCAATCAGGCGAGCCGAGCCGGGTCAGTGGATCCTGGGCAGGGGTTGGCATCAAGAGAAGTGGGACAAGATCCCCACTGGAGCCATAAAAGGGCTCCCCATTCATCGCTCCATGAGCAAATTGTCTCCACAGAATCCAGTTTTCGTGACCCATGCCAGTGGTCATGCCTGCTTTGCCAATGCAAAAGCCATGGAACTGGCGGGCGTAACCAGAGAAACACCCAATCCGCCAGGGGGAGAAATAGTCAAGGACCGCGGGGGCAATCCCATCGGCATTTTTCGCGAAACGGCCCAGCGCCTGATTGGCGAGGCGCTGGCCAAGGATCGCGCCCGCCGATCCCCTGAAGAGCTCGAAGCCCAGGCACGCACGCAAGCCGAGTTGGCGATGCAAGACTGCCTGTCGAAGGGAATCACCAGCTTTCAGGATGCCGGAGCCTCTTTTGAGACAATCGATTTCCTTAAGAAGCTTGCCGAGGAAGGAAAATTAAGGCTGCGCCTCTATATGATGGTGCGTGAAGACAATGACAGATTGGCTCAACTTCTTCCCCAATACAAAACCATCAACCGCAGTGACGGACGATTAACCGTCCGTGCTATCAAGCGAACCATTGACGGGGCTTTGGGTTCACACGGTGCCTGGCTGCTCGAACCGTACTCGGATCTTCCTGGAAGTACCGGTTTCAATACGGCCGGTATTGGAGGTATCACACAAACGGCAAAGCTGGCTATTCAGCATGGATTTCAGCTTTGCGTCCACGCCATCGGTGACCGAGCCAACCGCGAAGTTTTGAATATTTACGAAAAAGTCTTTCAAGAACATTCTGACGAGGAGGATCTTCGCTGGCGCATCGAGCACGCGCAGCATCTTCACGCCCAGGATATCCCCCGTTTTGCACAACTTGGCGTCATTGCATCGATGCAGGGCATCCACTGTACTTCTGACGGTCCATGGGTCACCAAGCGGCTCGGCGAAAAGCGTGCGCAAGAGGGAGCCTATGTGTGGCAAAAACTCACAAAATCTGGTGCCGTCGTCACTAACGGCACTGACGCTCCGGTGGAAGACGTCGATCCAATCGCCTGCTTTTATGCTTCCGTCTCGCGAAAGCTGAATGATGAAACGGTCTTTTATCCCCAACAGCGAATGAGCCGAGAGCAGGCTTTGAAATCGTACACTTTAAATGGGGCCTACGCCGCCTTTGAGGAAGACATCAAAGGCTCGCTGACAGCGGGGAAGCTGGCCGATATCACCGTCCTCTCCAAGGATATTATGACCATCCCTGAGGATGAGATTCGCAGCGCTAGAGTCCTCTATACGATTGTCGGCGGCAAGGTGATGTACCGGGCAGAAGTCAGGAGACAGGAGTCAGAAGTCAGAAGTCAATATATCCGTGAAAATCCGTTCAGATCCGTGTGATCCGTGATCCCAGAATCCAGAAGGCGTTACCTAACAAGGATTCAATTCACGGTCTGGGTCGCTAACGAAGCGAAATGCAGCTTCCACATTGGTGACACCTTTATCTTCACGGTCGAGGACTGGATGGAAGGAGAGTACTCTCTTACCTACTCCCCCGCTGCGGAATTTGAGGCGGACTGGGCGTCGTTCGGGAAGCGATGGTGCAAAACGTTGGAAGACGCTCTGGATGGCGTCCGGGTCCACAATCCAGCTTTTCCTCAGGCAGTAATAAATAATCTTCGTAAGTGAATTTGACCTCGGGCTTGATAGGATTCATTGGGCTTCATTACAAATCATAGGCTTTCAGCCCGACCTATGGCTTCCTTGTTAGCAGATTGTCAACCCACTCCACCACAACCTCGGCGATCCTTAATGCCTTCTCATACTCTTCTCGCGTGACCGGCTCTGTGAGCCCCGGGTAGCGGCTAACAATAGCAAAGCGCGTGAGGCGACCCGCTTCCTTCACGGGAGTCGGAACGACTTCACCGTTTTCCTCGACAAGGGTAAGCAGCTCCACAAGATCGTGGACATAAGGAAAGCGTACACCCAGATGAATAAGCACGGCTTTTACAGCTTTTTCCGCGGCCTGCTGAGCGTCAAAGCATAGATCCTCTAGATAGACGTCGGAAAGCCGGATATCCGCCTTTGCTCTCGACAGGTTGCTCTTGGCCCGGTTCAACCACTCAAGCGGGTCGGCTGGAGGTTTCCTCCTTGGCGCCATAGACGATCTTTCCTTCCTCTAAAGCCGGGCAAATGACCAGAGCGAACGTGTCTCGGTAAAGCTCGACATCTTCCGGGGTCACGACAATTATGTCGACCGCCTGGCCCACACCGAAGAGGTTCATGTGGATCTCTTCCGTCAGACGCCCCCGGTGGAAGTTTCCACGTTTGATGACCAGCAGATCCATGTCGCTGTTGGGTCCCATCTGGCCCCGTGCCGCAGATCCGAACAGAATAATTTTGTCGGGGTTTGCAACTTGGACGATACGTCGGATGATTTCCTCTAAAGTCTCCTGGTTAAAGGTCTTTCCGCGATCGCCCTTCTTCATCTTCAGTGTCTTCCTTCCAAGTTCCTGTTTCCACGAGTCCGCCCAGTGTCAACGAAGGCCCATGCAATGTCAACCAGCGTCCCCTCCAGCCGGCTTATCCTGCTTGCGAGGAATTGATCAGCTCCATGGGGTCCTGAATGTCCAGTGGACCACGGGCCAAATCCGCTCCAAAAGCCTCCCCAAGACGCTGATTCATGATCAGCATCCAGCTCTTGCCCCTGACACTCACCGTTAGCACTTCTCCATCGACTTTAACATGTCCCAGCGACTGCCGCGCTCCCAGCATTTTGCTGAGCGGATTCCAGTGATTCTTGGGATAGGGACGGCTCCAGCCAAATAGGGCGTACCCTTCCGCTTTCTCCAGAAGATCCAGATCCCCCCACTGGACCAGCTCCTCGAAAAGCGTTTTAAAATCACTTCCAAAGTACGTTCCCTCGATAAGCAGTACCCGCTCCTTGCCCGGAGGCAAGCCCTCGTCCTCCTCCAGTAGCGCTTCCCAGGGATCCGACTCGAGGATCTCGTCCGGGCCGAAACCCATGATGTAGTGGAAGCGATCATCGTCCGGATCGAACTTGCCCCCCGACCGGCGAAGTAGGTCTTTGTAATCGCCAACAATTAAAGGCTTGCCGTCCTTCCCAAAAAGCTCGCAATTCACCTGCTCCTCGCGTAGAAAAGGGATCAACTTCTTGCATTGGGAAAATTCTCTAGGCGGCCGAAAGCCATTCTGCCTGCCATAATAGAAACCTCCCCAGATCAGCTGCTGAGCCAGCTCTTCGGAGCAAGTTTCAAAGGAGCCGATCTCTTCGCCGGTGTGTTTCAGCCAGAACTCCAAGTCGGCCTGGGGACAGTCCTGCCTGCGAAAGCAATCTTTGATGCCAACACCCAATACATCAATGTAAAACATGGCCCACAGCAGTGCACCATTCTCCTTTCGCCGCGCCACTACCAGGACGGCTGCCCCTCCTTCCCTCCATCGCGAGTTCACCTTGCAGAATGCGAGGGCGAGGGCCGACCGAGGTGGACCGTTCGAGTCTTTCCTGCGGCCATGAGCACTGTTGCGAGCCCTCCTTTTGAGCATCCTACGTCGCACCTGCTGCTTCTTGTGTTTCGTTTTTGCCACCGATTTTCCTCCATTTGGGGGTTGAACTTTTCCCGAACTTAACACCGAGCTCTGTCATTTTCCGCAGAGGAATTCCGCTGATATGGCGAGGTTTCATGTACATCTTTGAGGGACAAATGACAGCTGTTCGATTTAAGCTATCCCCGATGCAAAATCTCTTTCACAGAAGGTTCGACTGAGATGAACTATCAGGTCTTGATCAACGATACGGTCAAGGAATACTTGCTGGGACTAGGTTCTGCAAAACGGCGGCAGCTCCATAAGGCCTTTGAGTTTCTGGAATCAGGATTGTGGGACGGTGGCCTTCGGGTCAAGAAACTCCGTTCCCTTTCGCAAAGGGCCATCATGGAAGGTCGGCTCAATCAAAGTGAGCGCCTGTTATTCACCCTGGGAAAGGGACAAACGGCCGGGTCCAGAGACATCTACGTCTGGGGCATTGCCCGTCATGGGCGCGTAGATCAGAAGGCGCAGGCGGTCGTACCTCATAACGCGCCTTTTCTGAACTTCGAGAGCTATACCTCAAGAGAACTCGACGACGTCGATTTCGATGAGCTGCGATCGGACTGTGTGACCCAAGAGAGCGTTCACCTGCCCACAAAACTGGA
>JALLON010000330.1 GCA_027717925.1 Acidobacteria bacterium AH-259-G07
TTCCAAAGGAGAAAATGTCAGATCGAGTATCCACCTCTTCCCCCCGCAATTGCTCCGGTGACATGTAAGCCAGCGTTCCCAACGTGGCACCCGTTTTGGTCAGACTGGCCGTGAGGGTCTCAGCTTGACTTCCCACACCTTCGGCTGGCACAAGCCGCTTGGCCAGGCCAAAGTCCATCACTTTCACGTGCCCTTTTGGAGTGAGCATGATGTTAGAAGGCTTGAGATCTCGGTGTACGATGTTCTTCTCGTGGGCAGTTTCCAGAGCTTCAGCAATCTCGGCTGCCGTATTAAGGGCTTCTTTCAAGGGCAGAGAGCCTATGGCTAACTTGTCCTTCAGCGTCTGGCCCTCCACATATTCCATGGCGATGAAGTTTTTGCCATCCGCTTCGCCAATCTCGTGGATATGGCAGATATAGGGATGATCCAGGGCAGCCGCTGATTTGGCTTCCCGCAGGAAACGCTTTCTGGCCGTGGGGTCTTCCTGCATGAAGTCCGGCAAAAACTTCAGAGCGACTTTCCGATCCAGGGAAGTATCCTCGGCCAGAAAGACTTCGCCCATGCCTCCTTGGCCTATCTTTTCCAGGATTTTGTAGTGGGAGATGGTCTGACCAATCAATGCTCACTCTCCAGTATGGGGTAAGTTGCTAGCTTAGATGCTAAATCTTTGAGTAGTGAAAGGCAATGTCAACTGACGGTTTTATATGGAAATGCGAAGAATAGCTGGGGCCATTCTAACGTGCTGTAGTTGAGTCACTCCCCCGTGGGCACCAGGCGGCGCAGTTCGTCGATCCAATTCTGAACGATCACGATCCGGAAATCGTCACTATTCTCAACCATCAGAAACTTCTGGCCGTCCGGCGCAATATCGTAGCGCTGGTGTCCCATGAGATCCAACGTGTAGGAGCCTTCGAAAAGCTCAACGGGTTGTCCGATCCGTAACTCGGGTTTGTAGGTCACAGGTGCCGCCAGGACCTTCCCACCCTTGCGAAAGAACAACTCTCCCCCATCCGGAGCCCAGATGGGCGAGAGACCCCCGTTGATCGACACCGGGATCTTAGGACCTGGTCCAGGATACGGAACCACGTAGACCTGGTACTCACCTGTCTCGTCGCTTATGTAGGCTATCCATTGGCCATCCGGCGAGAAACGTCCAGTGCGTTCATTGGAGGGGCTCTTCAGAAAGAGCTTGGGCTTCCCGCCGCGTGGGAGGACCCAGATATCAGAGGCATCATCGAAGAAGGCTAGATCTCCGCTACGAGGGTTCCAGGAAGTCGGCACACCCCTCAGCCCTGTCATCAGACTCTCAGCCTCAGCACTGTCGTCCGCGATTTTCTTGACCAGCCCCTCGTTGCTTCGGAAAGTTGCATGAAGCCCATCGACCGTCCAGATCGGAAACGAACCTGAACTCAGCAACTGACGGGTTCCCCGTTCGAGATCCAGAACGTACACATCGGAATCGATGTTGAGAAGGGCAGCTCCGCCTTCTTCGGACAGGTCCAGGTGGGAGTAGTTGAGTCGTTCCCCGGCAATCGGCGTCGGACGACCACTCCGATCGACCCAGACCAGCCGTGCGTTCGACTCCCCACGAACAGGGATGTAAAGCAGGGTTCCGTCTGCCGACAGGTACGGGCCGCGTCGAACGCCCTCAAGTATGGGTATCGGATCTCCAGAGGCGAGGTTTTTGACATCGAACAAGGCTGCATACACCGTTGATTCTTGCCGAAACATGATGTGGCCGGATGGCGAATAGACCGGGTGATCACCAAAAAGAGGCAAGGGCTTCAGAGCCCCGTTTGCCAGGTCAACAACCGCCAACTGTGGGTCTTGCTGGTTTCGGGAGATCGTCAATAAGGCCGCCTTGCCTCCGGGCAGATGTGATGGTCGCAGATGGCCATCTTCACCGCTCTCGATGTGGACCTGGGTAACAGCCTCAGGGGTACCTCCAGAGTCGGGTACTCGGTAGAGGCCAGAGGAGGTGCCGATCAAGATGTCTCCATCGGGTCCCCAGCTGAGTCCTCCCATAAAAAATCCTGTCAAATCCTCAAGATTACTCAGAATCAGCGATTGGCCGCCATGAATGGAGACCTTGCGCAATTCGGACCTGTTGAGAAATCCAATCCATTCCCCGTCATGCGAGAAAACAATCTGGTCCGTCTCGCGTGCATCGACTAGGGCATGGGATTCGAGACTGTCCAGTGCGCGCACATAAACATCAACCTGGTTGTACACTCGGCCGTTGTAGGCGATATGGGTTCCCCGCCGAGAAAGCGCAGCGATGAAATCCGTCCAGTTAGGCACGGAGTGCCAGGGGAGATCGATAGCAAAGCGACGAAGCGGTAGGTCCGGTACCGTTGGCTTCTGTTGGCGCAACAGTAAGGCTAATGCCGAGACTCCCAGGAGGACTACGAGAACCCAAGGGAGGACCGTCAGAAAAGGTCTGCTCGGTGTTCGCAAAGGTGAATCCGGCTCGTCTCCAAGGTGTGACTGTATCTCTTCCAGTTCGTTACGGGCATCGCCAATGTCCCGCAGCCTCCGGCGCGGGTCTTTCTTGAGACACCGCGCCACCAACTGTCGAACTGAATGTGGTGCTACGGGGTGAAGTCTGTCCAGGTGGGGTTGGCTCTGAATGACTGCGGCCACAATCTCCGCTACACCCTGGCCCGAGAACGGTCGCTCACCGGTGAGCATCTCGAAAAGGACGCACCCAAACGCCCAGATGTCCGTCCGCTTATCGACCAGGTTCCCCTTGGCTTGCTCTGGAGACATGTAGGCGGCTGTTCCCAGAATGATTCCAGCCTGGGTGGCAGCCATCGAAAGTGTGGGCGAATCCGAGATGTCTTTCGGAGTTTTCCCCCCTTCCAACGCTTTTGCCAGTCCGAAGTCGAGCACCTTTACTTGGCCTTCTGGCGTGATCTTCACATTGGCGGGTTTCAGATCCCGGTGGATGACGCCCTTCTCATGCGCCGCTTCGACTCCGTCGGCAATCTGACGACAGACTTCCAGTGCCTCCTCTACAGGCAGTGGACCTTTTGCCACCTTCTC
>JALLON010000339.1 GCA_027717925.1 Acidobacteria bacterium AH-259-G07
AGCTGGAACGGGACATGCGACCGAAGCTCTCAATGTCTTCAATGGGCCAGAAACGACTGTGTTCAGAATCAGGGGCAGTGTAATAGATACCCCCTTCGGTGAATAGCAACTGACCTTCACACCCTCCGCCGAGAGAGTGCTTGTGCTTGGCCAGAAGCAGGTAAGCTACATGGTCGGGTCTGGTGAAAACAGCAGACACCACTCGAGTGGGAAGCCGCTCACGCAAAAAATTCACGACTTCAGGGTTAATCTCTCTTTCGACCAACTCAAATTCAAATGTCCGGTCACGGTTAAGTTTCCACCAGACATCTTCGTAAGTTCGAATGTAGATTTTCTGCGGCGACTCGATCTTCACTTCCTGCATATCGGTGTAAGACCAGCGAGTATTGTGGTCATTGTCCTTCTCTGAGGTGTAGGTGATACCTTCTTGGTCAATGGTCAAGTCCCCAGAGCCTGCTCCCCAGAAGTGGTCATGCTTAACAGGAAACTGGAAAACAGGTTTGTCGCTCGCCATCACAGACCGGCAAAGCAATAGAGCTATAGTCAGAACTGAAAGAAAAAAGGTCTTCATACACTTATTCTCCGGAAGGTCAAGCCACATGTCATTTGCCTCTTTACTTCACAAAAACAAAGCCCAACAGCTCCTCCAGTCGAACCAGGTTCTGAAAATAATCGCGGGTTTCTTCTTCGTATTGAAGTTCATAGTTCAGTACAGTGAGCGAGTTGTCAATCAAGGCGAGAAAGTCGAGGCTGCCCACCCCATAGGCTGATAATGCCGAATCCAGTGAGGCGGTGGCTTGAGGAATGATTCCTTGTCGATACAGCCGTATCAGACGCTGTGCGGTGCGGGCCCCGATATAAGCGTCCTTAATACTGAAGGTCACCTGCTGGAGCTTACTCTGGTAGCCATGTTTTGATCGTTCGAGCTCTTCAACATTTTCCTCTACCCGAAAGCGTTCTTTTCTCCAGAAATACAAAGGTATTTCCAGTCCCAGACGATACTCATACATATTGTCAAAGGGTCCACCACGCAGCATGTAACTTGTTGAAATGCTCAAGTCGGGGAAAAACTCCTTTTTGGCCAGATCCAGCTGCAGGGAAGCTTTCTGAATCTCTAACCTTTCCGCCTCAATTTCAGGATTCTGTTCTCTCGCCATGAGATAAAGCTTTTCCAAAGAAAAGGGCAACTCTACGGCCGTGTTTTCCACCTGGACCGGCTGAGGGAGAACGACGTCTGGAGATCGATTGAGTAGAGTGTTAATTCGAGCTTGAGCACTTTCCCGTTGCTGACCCAGCAATTCAAGGCGTTCCATGATCAGTGAAATTTCCACCTGAGACCTGAGCACATCTGCCTGCAGACCCTCTCCCACGGTGTACTTCGCTTCGGCAATTCGGGAGAGCTTTTGCAGAAGATCTCGATATCGATTCAGGATGCTTATAGCCTGATGGATGTAACTCAGCTCAAAATAGGCCGTCTTCAATCGACGAGTGATCTCCAAAGTCACCGCCTGGTAAATTTGTGCCTTTTGAGCCGCCTCGGTTTCCGCGATATCCCCCTTTAGATTCAACTTACCCGGCCACGGAATCTTCTGCTTGAACATGAAGGAAGCCCAGGAAAGAGGACCACCGCCAATAGTGGAGTAAGGCAAGAGATTTCCCGAACTCATCGAACCAAAACTGACTTCCGGGTCCGGAAGCGACGCGACCTGCGAAGGCCTCTTGGTAGAAGCTGCCCACTTCTTACGAGCCTCCCAGATCGAAGGATTAGAACGTAGGGCCAGCTCTACTAAACTATTAAGGAGTTCAAACGATTGGTTGGCCTGTTCTGCCGGCGGGAGCACGCTTTGCGAAACCTTTGCGCCACGGCTGTCAAGTAAAGATGAAAGCTTTTCCTCGTCTTCTTCAGCCGCAGAAATTGCTTGAGCACGAACAACCGCAGACGCAAAGAAAAGACTTCCCATCAGGATAAATATCAGTGGGTGAGCTTTCCAATATGTTCTTCCATTCATAATGCAACCTCACTGTGTACGGATACTAATTTGGGCCTTTTGGCTCCCTGCGGAAGTGGCGCTCCCTTCCGGGGTGTCAAAGGTAATCCTCATCTGCCATTCTCCAGACATAGGGAGGTCCACGTCAGCTTGTATCCCGTCTGGAATAATCGGACTGACATCAGCTCCGATCAGCATGGCAGGCATGGTGGCCATAGCCGGCATATAAAATTGGACTTTAACGTTCTCGACTTCAACTGGGTCACCGCCGAGGTTCCGGAAGGTGAGGTGAAAGCGACTCTGGCCGGGCCTAAACCTTCCTTCTGGGGCGGAAACTTCAATCTGGATGTCGCCCACTTGTTTCTGAGCAACGGGTTGTAAGGCTTCAACCACAATCCCGCTTTGTCTCCAGCTCCAAAGACCCCAAAGCAATAGGAGGACCAGGAGGAGGGCTAGAAGGGCAAAAAGCAGACGGCCACGTGACTGTCTTGCTGGCACACCCTCGATTTCACCAGTGGCCGTGGCAGGCCGAATGCTAAAGGGAATCAAGTCGCGCAGGGTAGCGGCCAGTCCTTCCATCTCGTAGCGTTTCCAGACGAAGAAGACAGCCGGATAAATGGTGAGCCCCAGAAAAAAGGAGGTTACCAGACCCCCCACCATGGGAGCGGCCATACGTTTCATGACATCGGCCCCTGTTTCGTAGGTCGATGCCCACATGATGGGAAGCAGACCCACAAATGTTGTCAACACGGTCATGAGCTTGGGACGCAGTCGCTGGACCGCGCCGTAGTGAATCGCCTCTTTAAGATCGTCCACATGACGCATCCTGCCCTCTGTCTGCCATTTCTGGTGAGCGATCTGCAGGTACAGCAGCAACACCACTCCCATCTCGGCCTCCAGACCGGCCAGAGCAATAATCCCCACCCACACCGCGATACTCAGGT
>JALLON010000331.1 GCA_027717925.1 Acidobacteria bacterium AH-259-G07
GGACTTGGGGGACTTTGATAAGGGGTGTCCCTTCTCAGAAGCCACTAAAAAGCTTGCTAATAAACACATAGCTTTTTGACCATATGCATTTTGTCTATCCTCGTGGAACGTCTGCAACGTTCCCCAGGTCTACCCGTAAATAGGCAGACTGCCGGGATTTAGGCCGCTTCGTGCTCAATGTGGTGAGCAAGACGAGACAAATGTGCATTTTTGGAAAAAAACCGGTAAATTTTAATAAGTAGAGTTTTCCATTGTTCCCTATTCGCTCCACCATTTGTAAGTTTTTGCCTTTCGGCAATGAGATTGAGTGGAATTTTCCAATGAATATCTAGCTTTTTGCCGTTCCAGGTGAAGTTTGCCACCGTAGATTTCATTAATTTCCGTTTTTGCTCGAAAGGTCTTTGTTCATATAGCAAAACAGGGTTTTCTAGGAGTTTGCCAAGTTCATCGAACTTGGCAAAGATTCTCGAGTTTGGATCCTCAAGATTTGCCCTCTTTTCTTTTAAGGTAGCTATTGTTGCCAATAGCTGATTTTTCTTTTTCTTGTAAATTTCCTGCGGTACTTCACCATCAAGGTCCTTATCCACTAAGCGCTCAAGCCTCTCTTCTGATTTTACAAGCTCAAAATCAATCCTCTTAATTTCTTCCTCTTTGCTTGGAAGGATTTCTTCTCTCAACATTTCCAATGCAGCCTGAAACTCTTCTACCTCATTGTTTTTGAAAGAGAGTTCTTTGAGATTCTTGATATAGAATTGTCCTACCTTGTCTTGCCTGAGGATGTTTTTGAATGCGCAATCCCGCCTTCGGCAGTAGAAATATTGGTATTTCTTTTTAGCCGTTAGCGATCTCATCAGGCGTTTACAGCTCGCACATTGCACACTGCCTTGAAATTCATACTGGTAAGTCCTTTTAACTTTGTTGGCTTTTCCCTCAACAACCACCTGTACAGTGTCAAAAAGCGATTTCTTTATCAGCGGTTTATGAATACCGGGATACAAAAGACCCTTGTACTGCATGTGTCCGTAATAGAACGGGTTTCTTAGTACTCCATACAGCAGTTTCCAGTGAAAGGGGTTGCCGCCTTTATTTCTCAAGCCTATGTCATGAAGGATCTTATTTACCGCCTTTACCGAGTATTCACCGGTAGCATAAAGCCGAAATGCTTTTTTAATGAGTGGGCCCCGAACAGGATCAATAGTTTTGACACACAGTTCAGGCTGGAATCCTAATTTTTCAGCTTCTTTTTTGTCCAGATAACCAAGTGGTCCCGGCAAAGGAAACTTTCCTTGCTTGATTCTTCCCATCATTCCTTTGTTGACTTCAAACTTTAGGTTTTCAGTGTAAGCACTAGCCATACCCCATAGGAGGTACATCATGTTTTTGCCTAAATGGGTGTCGGTGGATAGGGACTCGCTTACAAAGTGAAACACATATCCTTCGTTCATTAACTCATAGAGAACCGCCTGGTCTTTTGGATTGCGAGCGCTTCTATCTACTTTGTGAAATATGATTCCGCGAAGGTTTTTATCTTTGATTTCTTTGACTACTTCTTCAAATAAATGCCTTCCGGTTTTTGAAGCGGACTCAACTTCTTTATAGAAGTTTTCAATGACATAGCCGTTCCTTTCGGCATACTTCTCAATTTGTGATTTCTGCTCTTCCAGAGAAACTCCTCTTGTTTGGTCTTTACTGCTTACTCGGATGTAAGCAAGAAACTTGTTGTTTTTTTCTTCGTTCATTGATTGGTGGCTTTGCCTGGCGGAGATGTCCCGTCAAACTTTGAGCCGGCAATGTTTTTGAAAATTAGATGCTCAGGTGAGATGCTTTTATTTATCTCTAATCGTAACTTCCCGGTTGGAAGCTGTCAAAGTTTTAAGCTGTGCATAAGCTTGAGGATCTGAGCGAATATCCTCATAGATTTCAAGTACTACCTCAAGGAAGTCCATGAGGTTTTCTTCTGCTTCTTGAATTTGATTTTCATTGAGCTGGGGGTAGAATTTGCGAACTATTGAAGCAATTTTTTTGGAGCTGTTACTTTTTTCCATACAACGTTCACAATAACCTCTAAGAAGTTCTCTAAATAGAGTGGGGACAATTTCACAATTAGCCAAGTCAGCCCGTTCTTTTTTCGTTTCCCAAATCAGATACAGTGAACAGAAATGATGGAAAAACGCGACACCTCAGACCTTGCGCTAAACCACCGCAAAGCCTTACTACCAAGCATTCCGGCGGTCTCCGGTGTTTTTGAAAATGGACATATTCTGGAGATGGTCTATCGACCCAAAGAACATCAGACGGCTTTTGTTCTCTGGAACGATGGCGAATGGACCTTTAAGAACAATTACACGGTGAATAAGACACACCGTTTAGTTCCGTATTCTCCTAACAACAACCTCATTAAAAACGAGGTGGTGCTTCTGCCATCTAAACCCGCGGCATATGCGTCCGAAGAAAGTTTGGTAAGCGAGATTCAGGCTTTTATCCACCGGTATGTAGACGTGAGTCCTCTCTTTGAAAAGATTGCTGCCTATTACGTGCTCTTTACTTGGATCTATGATGGATTTAATGAACTCCCATATCTCCGACTTCGTGGTGACTTTGGAAGCGGGAAAACCCGTTTTCTACTCACCGTTGGTTCTCTTTGTTATAAACCCATCTTTGCCAGTGGAGCTTCTTCTGTCTCACCGCTCTTTCGCATTTTGGATATCTTTCGAGGCACGTTAATCATCGACGAGGGGGACTTCCGGGTAAGCGATGAGCGGGCCGACGTGACAAAAATTTTCAATAACGGCAACGTTAAGGGCTTTCCGGTCCTGCGTTCCGAGTTAGTTGGTAAGGAGTTCAACCCCAGGGCCTATCACGTTTTTGGACCAAAAATTGTGGCCACACGAGGGTTCTTTGAAGATCGCGCTCTGGAAAGCCGTTTTTTGGTCGAAGAGATGGGCCAGTACCGCCTTCGAGATGACATCCCCATCAATCTACCCTCAGTGTATAAAGAGGAGGCGCTGCATCTACGCAATAAGCTCTTGTTATTT